>CAYRJG010000132.1:0-6069 GCA_964424525.1 uncultured Ruminococcus sp. | reverse complement strand
TATATCCATTGTAATAAACTGTTGCGTAAACCGTTGCTGTACCTGAACCAACACCAATTAAAACATAAGGTTTATCTCCACGAATATAACAAACATCAGAATTTGATGATGATAAAACTAAATTATATTCTGTCGCATCTAGGAAAGTTCCATTAGATAATTTTACTGATACTTGTATTTGAGAATATTCATATAAACTAATATCTTTATCTAAAGTAACACCTACATATTCAATGTAATCACCTGTAGGTAAGTTTTCATCACCAACAGTAACTGTTATTTCATTAGTTTCAACAATTTGACCATAAAAGTTAATAATTGCTTTTATTTTTGTTGACCCTTTTGTCATTGCAATTAAATTACCTTTAGAATCAGATTTGACAATATCTTTGTTTTCAATTTGATAATCAACTCTAATAGAGTCATTTACATTAATTAAACTTGTTTCATCAACACCATCTAATTTGATTTCAAGTTTAACAGGCATTACTTTACCGATTTCAAAATCATCTTCTAAACTTAAAGTAATTGATGTAACTTCATGGTGAAAATGTTCAAATCCGCCATAAATTGTATCGATATTTGTTTCTAAATCATCAGCTTTTACAAATCTAATATTATCTACTAAAACATAGTTGTTATCTAGATTATCTTCTGCCCAATAATAAGCATCCAAGTTATAATAACTTGAACTTAGTGACGAAGGAATAGAAAAATCAAATGATAAGGTTGTCCAACTATCTGATTTAATATTTGTTAAGTTTGAAACACCATCGCTAATTTTAATTTCTCCACCGTTATACACTAAAATAAAATCTATTTTCCCTTTTTTCACTGATGCGTTTTGACTAGCTTTAACATCGACTAACAACTTATAATCTCCAGCAAAACCTACTTCAGTAGATACATCTTTTTTAAATCCAATCATACTTGGATACCAAGCAGTTGGTTCAATTTTTAAACACGAATTGTCTCCGTCTTTAACAATTTGAACATTTTGATTAGTCCAGTTACCATAAGGATATGTTTCTCCCCATGAGTTATTTGCCACAACTTCAACAACATCTGGTTTTTGAGTAACCTCACTAGCTTCAACTTGTTTTTCGTTATTTGTTGTAAATAATAAACAAATTGACATAATTATTAAAATATAAATACTTCTTTTCATAATTTCACCTCGCACTTAACTACTTTCCACCCGTTAAGGCAATACCTTCGACAATCTTCTTTTGGAAAATTGCTAGAACAATAATCGGAACAATTAATGTTAATAAAGTTGCAGCAATTACAACTCCGTAATCACCAGAATATGTAACATTTAATGTTCTAATAATTTGCATTATTTGAGTCAAATCGTCATTTTCTGACACTGTTAATGTTGGCCATACAAAACTATTCCAAGCACCCATAAATGTACCAACCCCAATAACAACCATAGGTGTTGTAGACATTGGAATGAATATTCTAAAGAACATTCCTAATCTAGAACTTCCGTCTATCATTGCTGCTTCTTCTATATTCTTTGGAATATTTAAATAAAATTGCCTAAAGAAGAATATTTGATAAGAATTGGCCATACCAGGAACAAATAATACGAATATTGTATCAACCATATTTAATGCATACACAACTCTAATTGAAGTTAATTGGATTGTTATTCCAGGAATAAACATTGGAAATAGCAAGAATATCCATATTAACTTCTTATATTTAAATTCAATTCTAGCTAATGCATAACCTGTTAGCATATTCACAAATAATGATGTAACAGTTGCTAAAATTGCAACTAATAATGTAACTCCCATTGACTTAAGAAGATTTGTTCCATTAATATCAGCGGTGAATACTTTCTCAAAGTTAGCAAAAGTCCATTTTTGTGGAAGAAATGTATTTGGAAGAGAGAATAATTCCATTCTCGGTTTAAAAGCTGCAGGTATAATCCAAACTATAGGAAAAATTACAACTGCTGCTACTAATATTGCTGAGATTGTTAATAATATCTTTTGGATTTTTTTACGCTTTTTAGCATTTTTAAAGTAACTTTTTGTTGCCATAAACTAATCCTCCATTTTCTCAGACTTAATAATTTTAAATGCAATGATATTCACTGTCACAATCAAAATCATAACTAATAACGCACCAGCAATAGTTACATTTTGTGGACGACCAGTATCTCTAAATGAGTTAAATAAATATAGAGAAGGTGTTAAAGTCATTTCTAGAGGTCCACCATGTGTAATCATATATGGAATATCCATCATTTGTAATGTACCAGTAATTAAGTTAACTAATACTAAAATGAAAATATTTTTCATATATGGTAAAGTAACAAATCGATTTCTTTGCCAGAAATTAGCACCATCAATTTCAGCAACCTCATAATACGTTTTTGGAATATTTACTAATCCAGCATACATAACTAGAGTGTTATAGCCAAAGCCTAGCCAAAAAGTAGGCATTAACACACATAATATCGGCCAGTAGCCTTCTGTTGTAAATGCTATAGGGTCCATGTCTAAGCTTACAAGAATTGAAGTAATTAAACCGCCACCATAATTTAATATGAACATATACATAATTGATGCAACAACGCCACTAATCAAACATGGTATATAGCAAATTACTTTAATAGCATTTGCTACTTTAATGCTAATCGCTTTTAACACGCTAGCAAAGAAGAAACTCAATACCATTTGAGCTACAACAATTATCCCTGTGAATAGCAAGACATTTTTAAAAGATTTTATAAATGATGGAGTTTTTAAAATATAATCAAAATTATCAAATCCTACAAACTTACCAGTACTATAATCTTGAAACGCTCTTACTACCGCCATAACTAATGGGATATATGCAAAAACTAGAAGCAACAGTACGGCTATAGAAACCATTGCATAGCCATACTTTGCATCACGATATTTAAAATTACTTTTCTTTTTCTTTTTGACTTTATTATCTAAAGGCAAAGTCTGATTCATAAAAACTACTTCCCTTCAGTATATTTTGGATTAGTAGGATAAGTGTTACGTCCCATAATTGTATTAATGTTTGCTTGAGCTTCATTTAAAGATTTTGCATAAAGCGAATCAAAAGCTTCAGTTTTACATTGAATTTGCATTCTTTCAAAAATCTTACCAACTTCTAAAGAAATGTCAAATGGATAAATTGGTTCTGGAATACCTTTTTCTGCAACATCATTGATTACTGCTGCCCATTCAGTTGGAACGTTAGATGAATGTGTATCTAAGTAAGCTTTTACTGAAGCAGAAGTTGGAGCTTTAGAATTATAAGCCTCGATAAAGTATTGGGCAGTTCTTTCTGCGTTTTCTGTAAACATCCAATTTAAGAATTTTGCAGCTTTATCTTTATTTTTTGATTGTTCAGAAATACAGTAACACCAACCACCATTTGCACTTGTAGTTCCACTTTGGTCACCAGTTAAAGTTGGGATTGGAGCAACACCAATTTTTTCTACCATACTTAAATCACCTTCAGTATAGTCATAAATCTCTGCTGCACACCAACTACCTGCAAATGTCATTGCTAATTTAGAATCACATAAAGCATCAACGATATATGTATATCCTTCGCTAGTTAATCCGGCTGTAGGTGCATAATCGTTAGAATATATAGTATAGAAAAATTTAGCCATTTCCTTGTAACCAGGTTCATCTAAGCGACTTACTTTCCATGAATCATCTAACGCTAAACCACCTGTTGTATTTTGTTGCATACCATAAGTAACCCATGCACATTCAGTACCACCTAAAGGTAATCCTAAACAATATTGAGCTTTATTTAATGTAGGTTTAATTTTTGCACAAGCAGCATATAATTCTTCCCATGTAGTTGGAACTTTAGTAACACCAGCCGCAGCTAACATATCCTTACGATAGAATAATAAACTTCCTGGTTCTAGATTCCATGGATATGCATAGATGCTATTGTCATATTTAACCAAATCTAACGCTGTTGGTAAAATATCACTAACTGCTTCAGCAGATAAATAACTATCTAATGATGCAGCATTTTTATTTTGAATATTTGTATATAACTCACCATATGTAGTCATATATAAATCTGGAGCTTTACCATTTTCTCTAGCAACAGTTAATGCATCCGCATAAGTGTCTTGAGTATAAAATTTAACTTGAACTTGAATTCCATCAGTTAAATCCTTGTTAAATTCATTAACTAAACCTTCTAGATGTTCTCTAGCCCATTGTTCAAATTCTCTTGCATAAACAACTACTTTAGTTGCTCCTTCTTCAACATAAATTTCTTCTTCAGTTTCATCACCACATGCAACTAAGATAGTTAAAGAAAGAATAGCAAGTAGTATTAATAATAATTTTTTCAAATCTTTCATATTTTCCTCCTATTTTTTACATGAAATTTTTTACTTCTTCTTTTGTAGGAATGGAAATTGCAGCACCTTTCCTAGAAACAGTAATTGAAGAACATTTACTAGCAAATGATAATGATTCTTCAATTTTAAAACCTGATGCAATACGCATCGCAACAGCGCCAATGAAAGTATCACCTGCACTAGTTGTGTCAACAGCTTCCACTCTAAATGAAGGGCAGAAGATTAAATTATTATCTTTAATATAACAACTTCCTCTACTTCCAAGTGTAACTATCATTTCTTTAACACCTAAGTCAAAGAAATATTTATAAATTTCTAATAAATTTGAATCTAAATCAGTAGATATACCTGTTAATAATTTAGCTTCAGTTTCATTAGGAATAATTAAATCTACATTTTTTAAACATTCCTTATTAAATTCAGTTACAGGAGCAGGATTTAAAATTGTAAACATTCCAATTTCTTTAGCAATTTTTAATCCATCGTATACTGCATTTAAATTAACTTCTAATTGAGTAATAAAAATATCATCTTTTGAAGCATTTTTTCTTAAATATTTTTCAAAGTCGTTAATTTCAATAGCATCATTTGCACCTCTATCGATGATCAACATGTTATCTTGTTTTTCTTCATCCAAAATAATCATACAAACACCACTTGATACTTCTTCTTTAACTTTTATCAAGTCAGTATTAATACCATATTGTTTCATACTTGCAATTAATGCTTTTCCGTTTTCATCTTTTCCAACACATGCAATTAATCTAACATCATCAGATCCTAGTTTTTTACAAGCAACAGCTTGATTAGCACCTTTACCACCTTGGTTTTGCATAAAACTATGACCATTTTTTGATTCACCAATTTCAGGGATACTAGTAACAGAGATTACTAAATCCATATTTATACTTCCTAATACAAATATTTTTCTCATAATCTATTCACCTTTAATTGCTTCTCTTAATAACGCAATTCCTTCTTCAATTGATAAATCTTTTTTAAATACACTACTAGTTCCTGCAACGAAAATATCTGCACCAGCTTCTCTCATTAATTTAGCATTAGGAAAACTTACATTTCCATCAACTTCAATCATAATATTTGGATAACCATTTTCATCTAAATACTTTCTCATATCTGAGATTTTTTCTAATGTTTGTGGAATTAATTTTTGTCCAGCAAATCCTGGGTTAACTGTCATAATTACCACAAAGTCTAAATCTGGTAATAAATATTTAATTACTTCAATAGGAGTTGAAGGATTTAAAGCAATTCCTGCTTTGGCACCTTTTGCTTTGATTTTTTGTAAAACTCCTTGATGATGATTAGTAGCTTCATAATGAATTGCCATCATATCATTTTCTTTTAATTCAAACCAGTCTATTTTATGTTCTGGTTCTGTAATCATTAGATGATAATCATATGGAATATTTGTAATTTTTCTAAATTGTCTTAATAAAGAATCACTTAACATAAAGTTAGATACAAATACTCCATCCATCACATCTAAATGCAAATATTCAATTCCACCTTTTGCAAATTTATTTAGCACTTCTTCAATTTTTGTGAAATCAGCACACATCAATGAAGGTGATATTTTACTTTCTAACATTTGAATCACCTTCTATAAACTATTTATAAAGTGGACCTAAATCTCTACAAGCTAAAATATCAGAAGCTTGAGAGTTATCATTACCATA
>CAYRJG010000131.1:0-6215 GCA_964424525.1 uncultured Ruminococcus sp. | reverse complement strand
CCGTAGGGGCAAACTTAGTTAATGGGCGTACTCGAAAACTGCGTTTTAGGTCGCGTCAATTAGTCACAATGCCTTTGTATTTATCAGTTATGCTTTTTATCAAGCATTCTGTGGAATATCTTTACGAACTCAACAATCGGGATAATGGTAATTGCAAGTCCCATCGCTATTCCGTATTCCATAAGGTTAAGATGTGCGAGCTCAAACGCTTGGCAAAGGAAATCAACCTCAACTACGACGGTAGTAAGTATAAAGGATAGAATTCCCGCGCCCCAGAGCCACTTGTTCTGCCCCTTCATCGTGAAGATAGAGCCGTGAAGCGAGCGCATATTAAATGCGTGGAATATCTCACACATCGAGAGGGTGAGGAACGCCATACTCGAACCGAGCATCTCTGCCGAGTATGCGCCCGATGCAATAGCCGCACTGTGGTATGCTGTAGCAAGCCAATATCTACCGATAAGATAGGATGCTATTGTTATAGCCGTTACGATAACGCCCTGGTATGCAACGGCAAAGCCAAGACCGCCTGCAAAAATGCCCTCTTTGGAATCACGGGGCTTGCGCTCCATAACGTTAGCCTCAGGCTTTTCCATACCAAGTGCAAGTGCGGGGAAGCAGTCGGTAATAAGGTTTATCCAAAGCAGGTGAACCGGCTTGAAAATTGTAAAGCCGAGAAGGGTTGCAACGAAGATTGAAAGAACCTCGGAGAGGTTGGACGCAAGAAGGAACTGAATAGCCTTGCGTATATTATCGTAAATACGTCTTCCCTCGCCTACCGCGGAAACGATGGTTGCAAAGTTATCGTCAGCGAGTATCATATCGGCAACGTTTTTGGTTACGTCTGTACCCGTGATGCCCATTCCGACGCCGATATCGGCATTTTTGATAGAGGGTGCGTCATTTACTCCGTCACCCGTCATAGCGGTGACCTTGCCCTTCTTTCTCCATGCGTTTACAATTCTGGTTTTGTGTTCGGGCTGAACGCGCGCATAAACCGAATATTTCTCGACGAGCGTTTCGAACTCCTCATCCGAAATTTCGTCAAGCTCTGCGCCCGTAATAGCCTCATCTCTGCTTGAAATAATTCCGAGCTGCATAGCAATTGCCACAGCGGTATCCTTGTGGTCACCCGTTATCATTATCGGACGGATTCCGGCAGAACGGCATTCGTCTATCGCGGGCTTAACCTCGGGACGCACGGGGTCTATCATACCGACAAGTCCTATAAAGCAAAGATCACATTCAAGGCTTTCGGGAGTGTATTCCGAGGGTTCTTCGGAAAGATCGCGCTTTGCCGCGGCAAGAACGCGAAGAGCCTTATCCGCCATAGCTTTGTTTGCCGCAATAATATCATTTTTGACAGAATCGGTAAGCTCCACTACCTCACCGTGAACAATTGCCCTCGTGCATCTTTTAAGAAGCTCATCGGGCGCGCCCTTGGTAAACTGAACAAGAGTACCGTCCTCTGCTCTGTGAACGGTTGACATCATCTTTCTTCCCGAGTCGAAGGGAGCTTCGCCTATTCTGGGAAGGCGCACATTCTCTTGGCTCTTTGAAAGTCCGAGTGCCTCTGCATAATTTACAAGTGCACATTCAGTGGGCTCACCTACGGCAGTACCCGCATCCTTATCAAACTCCGCATCCGAGCAGAGCGACATAGCATTTGCAAGCAGTTTTTCATCATCACCGTAGTGATCAACTACGGTCATTTTATTTTGAGTAAGTGTTCCTGTCTTATCCGAGCAAATAATCTGCGTACAGCCGAGGGTTTCAACTGCCGTAAGCTTACGGATTATGGCGTTGCGCTTTGACATATTGGTAACGCCTATTGAAAGAACAATAGTAACAACCGTTGCCAGACCTTCGGGAATAGCCGCAACGGCAAGTGATATTGCTATCATAAAGGAATTGAGAACCGGCTCAAATCCAACACCGTCACGAATAAGCTGAACGCCAAAGATAATAGCACAAATTCCGATTACAAGATAGGTAAGAATCTTCGAAAGCCCTGCAAGCTTTATCTGAAGAGGGGTCTTTCCCTCTTCCGCATTTGCAAGAGCATCCGCGATTTTACCCATTTCGGTATCCATACCGCACGCCACAACAACGGCTTTGCCTCTGCCGTAAACAACGGTAGAGCCCATAAAGACCATATTTTTACGGTCACCGAGAGCAACGTCACCGTTTTGACCCGGCGTGAGAGCCTCTGCCTTTTTATCTACAGGAACCGACTCACCCGTGAGAGCCGCCTCCTCTATTTTCATTGAAGCGCATTCAACAATTCTCGCATCCGCGGGAACTGCATCTCCTGCTTCAAGAACGATTATATCACCGACAACAAGGTCTTCGCTCGCAACGAGTATCTGCTTTCCGTCACGTATAACCTTACTTTGCGCCTTTGACATTTCTTGAAGTGCTTCGATTGCCTTTTCCGCCTTGCTTTCCTGGAAAACGCCAAGAATCGCGTTAATGAGAACAACCGCAAGAATGATAACAACGTCCGCCGGGAATTCAAATCCGTGCTGAAGACCGTTATATATTTCAACTCCTGCCGAAATTGCCGCGGCAACAAGCAAAATGATAGTCATCGGCTCACATAACTGCTTGAAGAATCTGCGAAGCATCGAATCTTTTTTGCCCTCGACGAGCTTGTTTTTTCCGTTTTTCTCGAGTCGCGAGGAAGCCTCTGCGGTACTGATACCGCCTTCACAGCTTACAACCGAGTCGAGAACGGTTTGAGTATCCTCTAGGTAGAATTTCATATCTCTCTCCTTCTTTGTTTTTGAGCATAGCTCATTAATTTAATAGCACGGCAAACAAAAAAGGCTTCTGCAACCGTACCGATTGCAAAAGTCTTGCTACCATATAAGTGCCGGCGACCGAGCGAAAAACGCTGTGATGACGATCGACAGTGACGCACTAGCGCCAAGCTACTCCCTTTTACAATATATATATTATACCAATTTTTAGAGTTTGTCAAGAGTCTTGGAATGATTTTTTCCATAGTATTTTTTATATCATATTCCATTCAATTTATTTTTATGAAAAAAGCATATTGAAGCGAGTCTTGCGGTAGCATCCTCGAAGGCGCAGATTGATTTTTTCGATTGTATATGCTAGAATAAAAACAGAGTGAAAAATGCCATTAACTTTTTTTTGAAGAATATTTCGGTATTCATAAGGAAGATTTTCGGTTTACACAGAAATAAAATATATTATAATTAGATTGTAAGGCATAATCAGCCGCGGGAGTATTTATGAAAACCTACCTTCGACACAGAAGTCAAAACGTCATAGAGGTAAAGGAGCTTATAGCTCTTGAATACCTCGATTTTGAGGGAAAATATAAAAATTACGTGGAAAAGCACGATTTTTGCGAGCTTTGCTACGTTTTGCGCGGTGATATAAAGCTTACTCTTGACGGTGAGGAGCTTTCACTTTCGAGGCACGAGTTGGTTTTTATTGAACCGAATACCGAGCATTCATATTTTTCCGATGTGGGAAACGAAAGTCGCGCCTTCGTTATCTGCTTTGAATCTCCCTCCCAAGCGGCGCGCCCGCTTGCAGGAATAAAGTTTCATCTTGATGAGGAAGAGCACCACTCGATAAGGCACATTATCAGCGAGGCAAAGGACACCTTCCGCACAAATGAACGAGAGCAGCTTGAGCTTACCGACACTCCGAGCTTTGGCGGTCAGCAGATGATAATTATTGAAATACAAAAGCTTCTTATCACCCTTCTTCGGCGGATGTCAAGCGAGCAAAACTCAAGCATCGTATTTTTAAAGGGAGAAAGCTTTTATCCCGATCTTGTGGATATTATAAAAAAATATCTTGCAAAGAATGTTTCACGCAAGATATCGCTTAACGATATATGCGAAAAGTTTAACTACTCACGCTCCTTTATATGCAAGATATTCAAGGAGGAAAGCGGTGAGTCACTTATAACCTATTTTAACAGATTAAAGATTGAAGAGGCAAAGCGGTTGCTTTTTGAAACCGATCTTTCTGTTTCCGTAGTGAGTGAACGGCTTGGCTTTTCCGAAGCGAAATACTTTTGCCAGGCATTTAAGTGCCAGGTTGGACTTACTCCGCTTGAATACAGGCGAAAAAGCTCTGAAAAATCAAAATAAACATAAACAATTTTAACACGGGGAGGGCTCGAAATGATTCAAACAATCCTTGGCGAAATAAAAGAAAGCGAACTTGGCGTATGCTCATCGCACGAGCATATTTTCATAGATATGCGCGGATGCGTTGACATTACGGGAGATGAAGGCAAATGCTTTTATGACAAGGTTACAATGGAAAACCGAGTTGAGGTTTTTGCCAACCCCTACGGAATTTTAGATAACGCGCTTCTTTCGGGCGTGGATGATGCCGTAGAAGAAATGCGCTATTTCAAGGAATACGGCGGTGACACGGTCATCGACTGCACTCTTGACGAGATAGGCAGAGATCCCATCGCCCTTCGCGAAGTTTCCGAAAAGAGTGGAGTTAACATCGTGCTTGGTTGCGGTCACTACTACCACAAAGCACATTTTGATTACGTAAAGCAAGCAAGCGTAGACAAGCTTGCCGAGGAGATGCGCCGCGATATTCTCGTCGGAATCGGTGATACGGGTATTAAGGCAGGCGTAATCGGTGAAATCGGAACGAGTGCTGTAATGAGTGATGACGAAAAGCGCGTTCTCCGAGCGGCGGGAATAGTAGGCAAGGAAACCGGCAAGGCAATTCACATACATACCGACCTCTACACCGAAAACGGCAATGAAATCATCGATATTTTGACACGGGAGGGTGTATCCCCCGAAAAAATCTGCATCGACCACGTTGACGTGCTCCTTCGCCCCGACTACATTCGCTCACTGCTTGACCGAGGTGCTTATGTCGAATTCGATGATTTCGGCAAGGAATTTTACACATCGAAGAAAACGAGATTTGCATACGACCTTGAGAGAATAGGGCTTCTTAAAACCCTTATTGACGAGGGCTATGAAAAGCAGATTCTCGTTTGCAACGATATATGCTTGAAGACTATGTGGAAAAAATACGGTGGACTTGGATATGCACATATTTTGAGGATCGTGCGCGATATGGCGCTCGATGCGGGAATCAGCGATGATGTTTATTACTCTATTCTCACCGACAACGTCAGAAATTTCTTGGCATAATTTAAAAATTGTAAAAAATATATTCAAAGGAGAAAAACACATGAATTTTCCTAAAATTGAAGCCGCTGAATATGCGACAAGAGTTGCGTACCTTCGCAAAAAGATGGCTGAAGAGGGCGTTGACCTCGTTGTTGGATTCTCCAACCTTCTCGAGATTGCAATAGTTCGCTACTACTGCGGCTTTGCACCCGTAAACGAGAGTGCCGCAATCGTTATCCCTGCGGAAGGCGAGGTTGTTGTTTGCACAGGTCAGGCATCCTATGACTACTGCCTTGTAAAGAACGAGCTTCCCGGAAGCCGTATTGCTATCCTTCCCGAAATCGGTGAGGTAAGCGGATTTGAGTACGATACCGAAGGTCAGCTTGACTTTGAGGAGCTTTTTGCATCTCTCAAGCGCGAGCATCCTTACGTTAAGAAGGTCGGCTTTATCGGAAGACTTATCTTCCCTGCTATTATTATGAACAAGCTTAAGAAGGTTTTTGCAGGATGTGAGGTTGTTGACCTTGACGATATCCACTACGAGCAGAGAGTTATTAAGAGTTCTGCGGAAATCGAGTGCCTTAAGACCAACTGGGAGATGACAAGCAAGATGTTCGAGCGCGTTGTTCCCAACATCAAGGTAGGTATGACCGAGCGCCATATCGAGGGTATGTTTGAATACGAGATGCTGGATCTCGGTGCAGAGAGCTACGTTCAGGCATTTAGTCCGATGGTTGCAACCGGATCGAAGAACTCCTTTATCAGTATGTGCAAAAACACTATGAGAACTATCGGTGAGAGCGAAATTATCAACCTTGCCGCAGGTACCTGCTACGAGGGATACAACGGAATTTGCTGCTCCCCCCTCGTTCTCGGTGAGATTCCCGAAAAGATTCGCAATGCCGTTAAATGTGCATACGATGCACTCAATCACGCATCTGCACTTATGAAGCCCGGCACACCTTGCGATGTTGTGCTCAACGCTTACACCGATTACCTTACCAAATACGGATACATTGACTACTGCCCCTATGGAAGCCTTCACAGCACCGGTATGCT
>CAYRJG010000130.1:0-6330 GCA_964424525.1 uncultured Ruminococcus sp. | reverse complement strand
ACAAATTTATACTATTTCAAGATTTTTCGCATTTACTCTTGACAAATTGTAATTTCTTCGTATTTTTTCTTTGATTCAATATTAATTTATTGATAACAAAATATATTTTGGGAATTTTTATAAAAAGTTCGATACGCTGTATTGTATTTTTTAAAATAATATGCTAAAATATATAGTATTAAATAATAAGGAGGAGATGCTATGCCCGGCGATAATAAAAAAGCAAAGACAGACGAAATCAAAGGCAAGTCTGAATCTGCGAAAATAACCAATCAATCGACCGAAGAAAAAACAAAGAAGCCTGCAAAGACATCTTCAAAAAAATCAAGCGAAAAAGCTTCACAACAAAAAAAGAATTCGACGAAAGCAGTGTCATCTTCATCCGAAGCAACGAAGCACTCTGAAAAATTGGACAATTCAAAGGAAGCAGTAACCGAAAAAGTGCAGAAAAAAACAAACTCTGCTACCGCAAAGAAAAGCAATTCAAAAAATTCCTCTTCAGAAACTCCTAACGAAAAGGAAAAAAGTTCATCAGGCAATAAAAAAAGCACAACAAAAAAGACTTCATCCGCAACAAAGGAACAAGCTCGCGCTTTAAAAGAAAGAGCGCAAGCATCTATTAAAAAAAGCAAAGAAAAGAACGCTGAGTCAACAGAAAAAGTCACCGAAAATCCAAACATCTCGGATTTCAAGGAAGCTAAAAAGAAAAGAAATTCTTCAAAAAGCAAGAGTGCTGTCTCGGATTCTTCGGCTACGGCAAAAAAAGAAAACGATGGCAATTCGTCCAGCACTTACAATCCGCTTGCTTCCCCGATATTCAGCAAACCGATTTTTGTATATCAAGACGAGGCTCCTTCTAAAAAGGCAGAAGCACAAAACACCGACTTGCCCGAAGAAATAAGAGATGAATCTCTTGATATGCTTCTTGATCTTCAAATGGATGAAGACGACACCGAAATTCTTGATACCGAAGCTTCAATTTTTTCACGTGCGGAAAATGACGATTTAGGTATTTTTTCGAAAATTGAAGAATCAGCAGATTTGCCGGATTCCGATATTTTGCCTTCAAATGAAGAAAGCATCGAAATTTTGGAAAGCGAATCCGTAATCAATGAGGAATCCGATTCCCTTCCAATTGACAACAGCGAATACAATGCAGAAGAAGCAAACGAAATCGATAACGTACACAATTCCGAAGAGAACACAGAGGTTACTGTAGCTACGGAAGACGAGAGCATTAACGAAATCTCTTTCGAAGATGAATCTATTGCAGAGTTACCTCCTCTTATGGACATAGAGCATTTTTCGGATTATAAATCAAAAAATGTGCTCGATGAAGATGCAGAACAGATGGAATTCATTCCAAGTGAACCTGAAGAAGAGCTCATAGAAGATGATTCCGACGAATGCAAAAACCACCCGCATTCTGTTATTTATTCTGACGATGATAATTTCCAGCAAGGCTTTTTTGATTGCGAAAATCTGACAATTTTTGATAACACGGATAATCAGGAAACAGAAAAGTCCGAAAAGGAAATCAAAGCAGAGCCGAAGAATCTCCCCGACGAGCAGAAATACAATCCGGAAAAACCCAGGCGAATAGATTTTAGATTTGATTTTATTGAGTTGTTCGTATTTACGCTCGTTGCAATTATGATATTGACAACCTTTGTATTTAAGCACTCCATAGTCGAAGGACCTTCTATGCAAAACACTCTTCAAGACGGAGATCATCTGATAATATTCGATTTGTTTTACTCCCCTGAGCCCGGTGATATCATTGTTTTTGAAGACTATTCAACAGGACTTCAAAAGCCGCTTGTAAAAAGAGTTATCGCTGTTGGCGGTCAGACAGTAAAAATCGATATTTTCGGAGATATTTACGTTGACGGAGTAAAACTTAACGAAGATTATATTTATCTTGACGGATTCGACTCATTGACAAAGCCTCTTATATGCACCGTTCCGGAGGGAGAGGTGTTTGTTATGGGTGACCATAGAAACAACTCTACCGATTCAAGGAAACCCGCCTTCGGAACGATCAAGGAGGATTCGATACTCGGAAAGGTAATTCTTCGATTCTATCCCTTTGACAGCTTTGGTGCTGTTGAATGAAAAGAAACGGCAGTATAAAAATGGCAACTAATCCAATACAGTGGTTCCCCGGGCATATGGCAAAAACTCGAAGAATGATGAAAGAGTGTCTTCCGCAGGTAGACATTATCATCGAGCTGCTTGACGCGCGAATTCCTTACAGCTCTAGGAACCCGGAAATAGAAAAAATTACAGAAAACAAACCGCGCTTAACCCTTCTTACCAAAGCTACACTTGCTGATCCGGAGCTTTCAAAAAAGTGGGCGGATTTCTATAACAAAAGCGGCGTGCGCGTGGTAATTATTGATTCTGCAACAGGATATGGAATGCAGGATCTCTCCCAGGCAATAAACGACGTTATGGCTGAAAAGCTTGCAAAGTACAAAGACCGCGGAATGGAAGGCAGACGCCTTAAGGCTATGATAGTCGGAATACCCAACGTAGGAAAATCATCTCTTATAAACCGCCTTGCCGGTGGCAAAAAGGCAAAGGTTGAAAACCGTCCCGGTGTAACCTTAACAAAACAATGGGTTCCAACCGAGATAGGGCTCGACTTGCTTGATATGCCCGGTGTTCTTTGGCCCAAATTTGAGGATGAGAAGGTGGGGCAAAATCTTGCAATTACAGGTGCAATCAGAGATCAGATTCTCGATACCGAGGAAATTGCTATGATACTCTGCTCTCGCTTAATGAAATTTGCACCGAAATTATTTACCGAAAGATATAAAATTGATATCGATGAGGCGAAATCGCTTGACTCCTATGATCTTTTTGAATTGGTAGGAAGAAAAAGAGGATTCTTGATTTCGGGCGGTGAGATAAATCACGAGCGCACAGCACAAATGCTTCTTGAGGAATTCAGAAGCGCAAAAATAGGAAGAATTACCCTGGAGGTCCCAAATGCCTGATTTTTCCTACGAAAAAGAAAAGAATAGCCAAGGTTATAAATATGTCTGCGGTTGCGATGAAGCAGGTAGAGGTCCGCTTTGCGGTCCTGTTGTTGCTGCCGCTGTCATATTACCCACCGATATTATTATCGAAGGACTTAATGACTCTAAAAAGCTTACCGAAAAACGCAGAGAAGCATTATTTGATATAATAAAAGAAAAGGCTATAGCCTATGCTATTGCAGAGGCTACGCCTGAAGAAATCGACGAAATAAACATACTCAACGCATCTATGTTAGCTATGCGCCGTGCAATTGATGCCCTGCCTGTAAAGGCAGATTTCGCTTTAATTGACGGCAACTGCTCGCGCGGTTTTGAGATTCCGAATGAAACCGTGGTAAAGGGAGATTCCAAAAGCGCCTCTATTGCAGCCGCATCAATTCTTGCTAAAGTAACACGTGATCGCGGATGCTTAGAGCTTGATCGAATGTATCCGGAATACGGAATTGCGAAGCACAAGGGTTATCCCACGAAAGCACATATGGACGCAGTAAGAAGCTACGGCATAGCACCGATATACCGAAAATCTTTTTTGAAATTTCTTGATAAGTGATGAAGATACTGGAAATTCTTACAGAACGAAGAAAAATCGGCAATATAGGTGAAAAAGCGGCAGCAAAATTTCTTAAAAAGCACAAATACAAAATTTTAAAAGTAAATTACGAGGCAATCGGATACGAAATAGATATAATAGCGGAAGAAAAGACCGCAATTGCATTTATTGAAGTGAAAACAAGAACTATCGGTCACGAAGATCACAGAGAACCTCGCCCCGCATCAGCCGTGACTCCCGAAAAGCAACGAAAGATAATCTCCTGTGCAAAATATTTTCTCGGCACTTTTAAAACGGATAAGCAGATACGCTTCGATATAATTGAGGTGTATCTTGATAACGAAAAAAAGGTGCAAAAAATATTGCACCTAGAATCTGCTTTTAATTATAATTCAGCTCACCCTAACAATAAAAGATTTATGTAAACTGCCGAACAACAAACACGCATTTTCACTTGTACCTATCGAACGGCAGAGAGAATTTCGGCATCTGCCGCAACAGGCAGCTTTGCCCTAATTAACGAGTGTTAATATTCGCGCGGTTTAAACGTCGCGCAGGCTGTTCCTGACGAACATTTGGCATCGCTTGGCCCAACGCTGATTTTGCTTGCACAGCAATCTTTTACTCCGTCATGATACGCACAGCTCTTCACATCGCAATCAATCCCCTTTATGGGTTTCTTTGTATTGCTCTTTTGGCAACACCCGTTTTCGTACTTCTTTTCTTCCATCACCATTCTCTTTTCCGCAAGCCGATAAAAATTGATTGACACAAAATCCGCATCAATCCGCATTACCGCGCGGCTTACATTTAAAGTTTACCCTAACCGAAAACAATTTATACAGATTTGGAGAAACATTTTATGGCGATTTTTACTATTGCCGATCTCCATCTTTCTACCCTGGATTCTACTAACAAGTCAATGGAGGTATTCGGCAGAAGATGGACCGATTACACTGCAAGACTTGAAAAAAATTGGCGCAAGCTCGTATTGCCCGCTGATACCGTAGTTATTCCCGGAGATATTTCGTGGGCACTTTCGCTTGAGGAAGCAATATCCGATTTAAAATTCATTGATTCCCTGCCCGGCAAGAAAATACTTGGCAAGGGAAACCACGACTTTTGGTGGTGCACAATGAAAAAGCATCGCGAAATTTTTGAAAAGCATAATATAACAAGTATTGACTTTCTTTTTAATAACGCTCACCGAGCAGATGATTTTATTATTGCCGGAACACGCGGATGGTATTATGATGAGGATGCTGCAAACGCACCGGACAATGCAGATTTTGCAAAGCTTACGAACCGAGAACAGCTACGACTTCGCACAAGCCTCAAGGCTGCATCCGATTTGCGAGAAAAATCACCCGATAAAGAAATAGTGGTGTTTATGCATTTTCCGCCTTATTGGAATAACAAGGCATCGGAAAATATTATAAAAACACTTCACGAATTTGAAATAAAAAGGCTGTATTACGGTCATATACACGGAAACTACACAATCCCACCATCATTTGAATACGATGGCATAGAAATGAATATTATCAGTGCAGATTATTTGGAATTTATACCAAAGATTGTAACTGTTGCCTAAATTATTTATAAATCTCTTGACAAATACGATATTTTGTTGTAAAATATAGCGGTTGATAATTATTAAAAATAAAATACATATCTTTCCGGAGGAAAAACAATGAGCCTTATTAAAAAGGAACTGACCGAGAAGTCCGGCTTCGTAATGGAGTTTTCGGTTAGCAAGGAAGCTTTTGACAAAGCAGAAAACGAAGCATATAAAAAGCAGGTGAAGTCTATCAACGTTCCCGGCTTTAGAAAAGGAAAGGCACCCAAGAGCATTATCGAAAGAATGTACGGTAAGGGAATCTTCTTTGAGGATGCTATCAACGCTTGCATTCCCGATGCGTTTGACGAGGCAGTGAAGGAAGCAGGTCTTATCGTTGTTGGTATGCCCAAGTTTGATCTTGTTAGCACCGATGGCGATATCGTTCTTAAGGCTGAAGGCTTTGTTAAGCCTGAGGTTACTATCGAAGGTTACAAGGGTCTTACTGCTGAAAAGAATGTTGCCGCAGTTACCGACGAGGATGTTGAGGCTGAGGTAAACAGAGTTCGCGAGAGAAATGCCAGAACTATCGAGATAACCGACAGAGCTTGCGCTATGGGTGATATTGCTAATATCGATTACGAGGGATCCGTTGACGGTGTTCCCTTCGATGGCGGCAAGGGCGAGGGTCACGATCTTAAGATCGGCTCCGGTTCTTTCATTCCCGGTTTTGAGGATCAAATAGTAGGAAAGACTATCGGTGAGGAATTTGATGTTAATGTTACCTTCCCTGAAGAGTATCACGCAAAAGAGCTCGCAGGCAAGGCTGCTGTATTCAAGACCAAGCTTAATGCTATAAAGTTCGAGGAGCTTCCCGAAGCAGATGACGAATTTGCTAAGGATGTTTCCGAATTTGACACTCTTGCTGAATATAAGGCTGACATTAAGGCTAAAATGGAAAAGAGAAACGAGGATAAGGCACAGGGCGAGTTTGAAAACGCGCTTGCTGAAGCTCTTATGGAAAAGCTCGTTGCTGAAATTCCCGAGCCTATGTTTGAGGCAGAAACAGAAAACTTCGTCCGCGATTATGACACAAGACTCCGTCAGAGCGGACTTGATCTTAAGACATATTTCAAGTACACCGGTCTTACCCTTGAGGCTCTCAGAGAGCAGATGAG
>CAYRJG010000129.1:0-6346 GCA_964424525.1 uncultured Ruminococcus sp. | reverse complement strand
GGACGATCCTACCGAGGACGATCCTACCGAGGACGATCCTACCGAGGATGATCCTGTAGATGATGACCCCGATGGCTCGCATAGACATATTTCAAGCGAGGAAGTAATTGAAAACCGTCATGAAGCAACCTGCACAAATGATGGATATTACGATAGCGTCAGATATTGTACTGTATGCAAAATTGAATTAACCAGAGAAAGAATTGTACTTGACGCCGACCATATACCGACAAAGGAGCTTAAGTGTGCGGAGTGCGGTGAGGCGGTTGCTTATTACCGTGACGATAACTATCTTTATTTTGGTGAGTATCCTCAAACTATAAGAGATGATAGTGTTGTCATAACCAATGAAACCGATGAGCGTGGATATTATCTTGGAAAAGATGGATATTATTATGCTCAAATAACAGCAGATCCTTTTACTTACGGATATAGCTTTTCAAATAATTCAACCGTGCGAGAAGGATATGTTTATTATTTTAAGGTTGAGCCTATCCGTTGGAGAATCCTTTCTGAAGAAGACGGAACCGCATTTATTTTATGTGAAGATATAATAGCTAATTCAATATTCCACGATAACGAGAATGACTATGAAGAAAGCTCGATTAGAGAATGGCTGAATACTACGTTCTATGAAACCGCTTTCAATAGTCTTCAAGCGGAGATTATTGTCAATTCATTTGTAGACAATAGTGCAATCAGTACAGGCTTCTCGGCATCGCCTTACTATTCGAATGATACCTATGACGATATTTTCTTGCTTTCATTCAAGGAAACAATCGATAGTAGCAGCGGTTTTTCAAATATGTGGGAAGAAGATCCGTACCGCCAGAAGATGACAACCGATTATTCCAGAGCTACGGGTGTATATATTGAAACCGATGTGAAATTTTACGGAAGAGGAAATTGGCGTCTTCGCTCGGCTGACTATATGTTCGTTGAGTTTTCCCAAATAGTAAACCATCTTGGACATACCGGTGCCGTTGATTATGTTTTTTCCGATTATGTCGGAATAGCACCGGCTTTGAGAATAACGATATAGTTATACCGTAAAACGTTTTAATTAACGCTTACAAAAAAATCAAAAGGAGCACAGACAAAAATGTCCGTACTCCTTTTGATTTTTTTAGTAGTTTTTCAACTCGTCTTTTAAAACGCCTTTGAAAAATTCGGTATAAATGTCATAGCCTTCTTGGTTGAAATGCACTCCGTCCTCTACGAAAATATCCTTTCGTGAAGCGAGAGGCTCATACGAAAGCGGATCAACGAAATGCCTGTTTTCAGAAAGATCGCAGAAAGCTTTGAGTATTCCGTTTGTTCTTTCAATATCGCGTATTTTTACTGCGTTGAAATCATCTCTTTTTGGACCGAATCCGCAAAGATAGATCTGAATTCCGGGGAAATCTGTTTCGGCATATACGATTACTCTTTGAGCAAGCTCCCAGGCTTCTTCGGTTGAATATCCGAATGCGGGATAATTTCCAAGAGGGCTGTAAACGAGAATCTTAGGCTCAAGCGGACGTATCATTCTGGGATAGTAATAGAGTTGATGCTCGGGGCAGGTAGAGCCGAATCCGCGGTTGATAATACATTCTTTGCCGCTAGCTCCCTTTATTACTTCACGGAGCGGCTTCATTCCAAATCTCGTGCTCCATCTGGTGAAGTTTGAGGGACCGTAAAAAACGATTTCTCCCTTTTTAACATCTTCTTTTTCGTATGCGAGAACCTGATCCTCCATTGATTCATTCCAAATGTCGATGTACTTAAGACCAATTTTTACTGCCATTTTTAAAAATCCTTCCTTTTGATTATATTAGAATTATATCCTTATATTTCTGCAAAATGCTTTGAATTTGCAGTATTCACAAGGAGTTTCTTTTGCCGAATCTATAACAGATGCGGCAGGAATTTCACCGCGCTTCATTTTTTCGGCAATTTGGGTTACACTTTCGCTTAATGTATTACAAAGATTATCCCATTCGTCAATCGAGTAGAGCTTGTCTTGGCTTCGTTTGTCGGGGGTACCGTCCTTTTTAAATTTTACCGGAATATATTTCATATTCATCGCGGCAAGAGAATCACTGTCATCAAGGAGCATTCCGAGCCGTGATTGAGCTTTAAGAATTTCAGACCTTGCATCATCGGCAGAAGGCTTGTCTATTCGCACATCTCCTATCTCGGTTTTGACGTATATGACTCCGGCAGGAATAGGGTGCCGCCCATCTTCAACACCGAGAGTTGAAAGAAATTGCTTATTGTTCGTATCAACTACGGATTTCAGATAAAGGAACATCTGCAGGTTTTTTCCCTCGGCAATATCTTTAGGCGAAAAGATTTTTTGTCCCGTTTTGTAATCCACTACCCGAACATATAAATCACCGTTTTCGGACTTATACGTGTCAACTCTGTCAATGCTTCCGTATACAAATATTTCACCGCCTTCTGGGCTTTGGAATACAGCAGGCTCCGGTAGATTATCACAGTCCTTTGAAATGCTTAACTCAAAGAATCTCGGTGTGAATTTGCTATCTGCAAATTCATCGCATATTCCATCAACAACAGGCATTACCGCACGGCATAACCTTTGAAGCATAACTTCTTCACGCTTTGAGTGGTTCGTGGTGCTTTTTTCAAGCTCTTCGAGATATTTTTGGGCAGACAGCTTAACATATTCTGATTTCATTTCAGGAGTGAGTGCACTTATTTCAATGCCTTCATCTCTTACATGCGAGAAAAAATTCTCCAGTATCGCATGGATAAATGAACCTATATTTCTTGCATCAAACGTAGCAATTTCATCCTCTGTCAGTGAAAGGTTATATCTGCAAAAATATGAAAGCGGGCAGGAATTATAGGAGTCGATTCTGCTTTGTGTGAGCGCAAGATCTTGCTTGTACAGCAAAGAGCGAATATCTTTTGAAAGTGTATACGCTCCGTTTTTGATGTTTCCCTCGGCAACCGAAACCTTATCGGTATAACCGGTATCAACCAGGGCTGAACGTATAGCTTTGTAATCGTTATCCTCAAGATTGCCAAGTGATTCAAGTGCTAAAGCCGGTGAATATATTAACTCGCTCGGTGGAATGTCGGCAATTTTTTTAACAATCACCTTTTTATCCGTCATATCCTCGATTCTATCTACTACATCAGACCTTTTTGCGGCGGCAAACTGTGCGTTTGAAAGAGAGTAGAGAATTGTTACACTCTTCTCTGCATAGGAAAATGCACGTGAGAAAAAGTATAGCTCCTGCGCGCTTTTCTTTTCGACCTCGGGGTTGATTTCAAAACCGAGCTTTTCAAGCTGTATGCGTTCTCTGTCCGAAAAATATGATGAGTCGGATTGCGCCATAGGGAATTCACCGCGGTTGGTGCCGATCATATAAATATGCTTTCTTCCCGAAAGGCGTATCATATCTGCGCTTCCGATAGTCACAGAGTCGTAAACCGAAGGTATTCTTCCTATCTTGGTTTCGGAAAAAACCACCTTTAACTGCGAGAAGAATCCGTCACGGTCAATCTCTGTTTCTCCCAAGGTGTTAACCAATGTGTCAAGCGCTTCGGTGATTATCTTCCAAAGTGCATCGTTTTCAAGGGCGGTTTCTTTTTCGCCCATTAGTCTGAGTTTTTCTGCACGCTCCTTTATTAAATCCTCAAGATGTATGTTTTGCATAAACTCAACGAGGTGCGTTGCATAGTCGCGAACGGTTTTTGCATTCTTCATTCCGCGCGAAAGCTCAACTAAAGGTTCGATAAGTATTTTTCTTGTTCTGTTGACAGATTCAAGAATTTCGGGTGCAGATTTAGATTGTCTCATCGTATATCCGTCGGGATTCATCGTCCACACGCCACTATCGGTAAATTGCTGTCCGTTTATCTGCCACATCTCTGTATAAAGCTCGAATTCGTCACACGCATCCCGACTTATTCCGTAGGGAAGGCACTTGGCATAGGAGATAACATCCTCGCGTTTCATACCACCGGAAAGCGCGGCAGCTGCCGTATATATGAGTTTTACAGCTTCAAAAGCCGATGCGTCACGGCTCTTTGAAATAAAGTATGGAATTTTTGCATCCGAAAGAGCAGAATCAATAATGCCGTGATAGTTATCTGCTTGTCTGGCTATTATTGCAAAATCGCGGTATCTGTCACCGCATTCTACACGCTTGCGGATGTCTGCCGCAATAAATGCTGCTTCTTCATAAGGTGTTGACGCTTCAAATATGCGAAGCGCATCTTCTTCCATATTCTCACAGATCTTGCCGGATGTGCGCCAAAGGAGATCACAGCATTGTGATAAAAATTTACTCTTGCACTCTCTTGCATCTATTTTTATAAGCTTTACGTCAGCACCGTTTTTTGATGCGATTTTAGTAAGTCTTTCTTTAGAAAGCCTCGGTGCGGTAAATTCAAATGCATCTGGAGCAGATCTTGGAATTGTAAGATGAACCGTAACATCAGCACAAAGCGCGAGCCTTACTATAAGCTTGTATTGCGGTTCTGTAAATGATGTGAATCCCTCTATATATATCGCTTTATCTGCAAAAAACGTTGGTTTTTCTCGTATTTTCTCTGCAACGGCATCAAGGTCATCCGTTGCATCTGCATATTTTTCGGATAGAAGCTTTTTGTATAAAGCCATTATTTTTGAAAGATCCGAAAGCTTTGCCGAAAGGCGTTTATCCTTTGCTTTGACTCCACCCTCCGCGAGTAAAAGATCCTCTGCTGTAATTGAATGGCTTTGCATATCGGCAACAGCAGAAAGCGTGCGCGAAACCGTTCCTTGACTGATCTCGCGTTTGCCTGATGTAATAGAGAGCAGTGGAGATAACTCGGTCAACGCCTTCCACATTATAAGTGCCTTGTGCGTTGAGTTGCAGTATTCCTTTGCCAGTCCGCCAAGACTACGGAATACTGTATTTGCCAATCTTGTGAAATTTGTTACCTCAAAATACAGTGGTGAATATCCGGGCAAATAGTCAACCATCTCGGCTTCTGCTATAACCGTCTGTTGTTCCGGAACGATAAGATATGTGCCGGAGTTGTTTTCAACGCGCTTTAAAATTTCTTTTTTAATAAGCTCGTGTGCACCGGATGAAAAACCACCCTCAATTATCTTTAGCATTCCGTTACCTCACTAAATATTTTTCGTCTATTTTGTATCCGTTGTTTCTTGATGAAATAATGATTTTTTCGCCATTTCTCTCCAGCTTTTCTCTTAAATAGTGAATATACACATTTATTACTCCTGAATCGGCATTTCCGCCCCATACCTCGGAGAGCAACATCTCTCTGTTTGCATATTCTCCGTTTCTGCGATAAAGTGCATAAAGAAGCGCAAACTCCACCTCGGTAAGTTTCGTTACCCGTCCTCGGAGTGTGGCGGTGCGCTCACAAGTATCAAGCGAAAGTCCGCCTATACGGAATTTTTCTGCAATAGCACGAATCTCTCCGAGTATAAAGGGAAGGGGGATATCACATTTTGTATTCTCTATGCGACTCATAGTGTATCCCGGTGCGGGAGCATTATAGGTGTCAAGATCTGTAAAAATCAAGTCATATTCGCCTGTTTTATCCGATGATATAATTTCAACGTCGGCTATGCCGTATAATTCAAGCCGTATCTTTTGAAATAGCATTCGGTCATTTGTAAGCACGGCGCAACGCATATTTTTTCTTGACATCCTTTCACACCACCTTGTCTCTAATTTATTAGAAATATTATACCTTTTTTTCGGGCAACTGTCAAGAGAAATCGAATTATTGACTTGTATAAATGTTTGCATCAAAATAGCAACAGCAAAATGAGCAAGATTGACAATATCAATGGCAATTTTTGCAATTCTCCTGTGTGAGTAATTTATTGTATAATGAATTGAATAAATAACTTTTAAGGAGTATATTATGAAAAACGACATGATTTCCGAGCTTTATTCCATAGGCCTTATCCCCGTTATTAAGATCGAGAACCCCGACGATGCAGTTCCGCTTGCAAAAGCACTTATCGACGGTGGTCTTCCCGCGGCTGAAATTACCTTCAGAACCAAGTGCGCGGCTGAGGCTATCAAAAATATTACAGAGGCATATCCCGAAATGCTTGTAGGCGCAGGTACGGTTCTTACTACCGAGCAGGTTGACGCAGCAATCGCAGCAGGCTCAAAGTTCCTTGTATCTCCCGGTCTTAACCCCAAGGTAACCGCTTATTGCCTTTCCAAGGGTGTTCCTATGCTTCCCGGATGCTCAAATCCCTCTGATATAGAGGCGGCTCTTGAACTTGGTCTTACCACAGTTAAATTCTTCCCCGCAGAGGCTGCAGGCGGTCTTAAGATGCTTAAGGCTATGGCTGCTC
>CAYRJG010000128.1:0-6428 GCA_964424525.1 uncultured Ruminococcus sp. | reverse complement strand
CTACCAGCTTGAAATGCTGATGTATCATACCTATTCCGTGACTAAAGGCATCGGCGGGAGAGTGAATATTTACCTCTTTTCCGTTGATAAAGATATTACCTGCATCGGGATAATAGATGCCGGCTATCATATTCATAAGGGTTGTCTTGCCGCAACCGTTTTCGCCCAAAACTGCGAGAATTTCTCCTCTGTATACAGTTAGATCTACATCTTTATTAGCGATAACGCTGCCGAAGGTTTTTGTTATGCCCTTCATTTCAAGAGCAATTTTTTTATTCATAAAAACTCCTCCGTAAAAAAGAAAATCTTCTACAAAATCCAATCAAGCGACTTGAGGAAAGCTCGAGCCGCTTGATTGAATCTTGTAATTTAACGAACAAGCGGGGCGGCACCCCGCTTGTTCGTTTGTTTTTGTATTGAATCGATTAAAGTCGTGTAAAATCAGAACTTCTCGTTAAGGAGAGTAATTCCGTCGATTCTGAGATCGAAATAAGGAGCGCTTCTGAACTGAGACTCCTGGAACTCACCACCGTCAACAACATCGGTGTCAGCAGTGTAAGCAGAATCGGTATCAACGTCAGCCTTGTGATCTTCAGAGAGCTTTTCGCCGCCAACCTTGAATGTATCGGTGTCAAATACCTTGACTTTGCCACTCTTAATGTCAGCAGCAACAGCCTTGATCTTGTCAAGAGTGCCTTCTGCAGCAGCGGTCTTGTTAATGCCTGTCAGAACAACAGAACCCTCTTCAATGCCGCCGCACCAGTCATCAGCGATTTCGTTGCCTGTGCTAACCTGCTTGATAATGTAAAGGAAGTAGGGAGCCCAGTCGATTCTTGAAGAAACGATGAATGTGCCGGGGCAGGATTCGTCGGTAGCACCGTTGTAGGAAACGTTCGGAACGCCTCTTTCCTCACAAACGGAGGGAGCACCCATAGAGTCAGCATGCTGAGAAATAAGAACGCAGCCGTTGTTGATAAGCGCGGTAGCGGCTTCCTTCTCTTTTATCTCGTCATACCAAGAACCGGTGAACTGAACGTCCATGGTAACAGAGGGGCAAACAGACTTTGCACCAAGGTAGAAGGATGTGTAACCGGAGATAACCTCTGCATAAGTGAATGCACCAACGTAACCCATCTTTGCCTGTGCAGCGGTGATCTTTTCTTCAGCGATCATCTCGTTGAGCTTAAGACCGGCAGCAACGCCTGCAAGGAATCTACCTTCGTAGATGGATGCAAAAGCATTGTGAAAGTTGGGAGTTTCCTCGGTGTGAGCAACAGTACCGGTAGCGTGGCAGAACTCAACCTCGGGATGCTTCTTTGCAGAGTCAAGAAGGAATGTCTCGTGACCGAAAGAGTTAGCAAATACGATGTCACAACCCTGGTCAACAAGGTCATCGGCAGCTTCGGTACAAGCAGCCGACTCATCGATATTCTTCTTGTAGATTACCTGCTCGTTAGAAAGACCGAGCACGCTCTTGATCTTCTCAACGCCATTGATGAAGTTGAGATCGTAGGTAGAAGCCTCGTCGTGAAGCAAGATGATACCGATTTTGAAATCAGCGGGGACAGTGAAATCCTTCTTGAGTTCAACCTCGGTAAGCGGAGCATCGGTCATGTCAGCAACAACGTCTTCTTCACCGCAAGAAGCAAAGGAAACAGCCATTGTGCCAAGCATTACCACCGCAAGAATGAGGGATAAAGTTTTCTTGAACATTTTTAATGTTCCTCCTTGTTTTTTTGATCCGTAGGGCAAAATACCGCAGACCATGCTTATTTATAAAAGTCTTTGCTTTTACAAACTATAATCAAGGGTTGTTTCGTTTGGAAATAAAACCCTGCTATATTCTATCACATCTTTTTATTTTTGTCAACGAAATAGCATTATTTTTTAGGTGTTTTTGTCGAAGAAAAATAATAGTTTTGTAATATATATGTAATAAATCGCGTTTTGCGTTATATTTTGTGTTGGATTCCCGTTTTTCAGATGCTATAATAAATGTGTAAGCTATCAAAGGATGATATGCTGAATCAAACAAAAATGCTGAATGGAGATATCTTATGCACAAAAAGAGATACGCTCACGTCGGTATAGGCGGAAGAGCGAGAATGTATTATGAGGCGATTGCAAAGGACTATAATGAAACAGCGGAGCTTGTCGCGTTTTGTGACGTTAATCAGACGCGTATGGACTACGCAAATTCAATCCTTGAGGAGGAATTGAATTATCACAAGGTGCCGACCTATATGGCGGAGAGTTTTGAAAAAATGATAGAAGAAACCAAGCCGGACGTAGTTATCGTAACCTCTGTCGATCGCACTCACCACCGATACATTATCAAGGCGATGGAGATGGGATGTGACGTTATATCGGAAAAGCCGATGACCGTTGATGCGGAGAAGTGCCAGGAGATAATCGATTGCATAGAGCGCACGGGCAGGGATCTGCGCGTTACCTTCAATTACCGTTACGCGCCCCATAACACGAAGATGCGCGAGCTTGTTATGAATGGCACGATAGGCGAGGTTAAGCAGGTTCATTTCGAGTGGCTTCTCAATACTATGCACGGTGCAGATTACTTTCGCCGTTGGCACAGAGATAAGAGGAATAGCGGCGGTCTTATGGTGCATAAGGCAACCCACCACTTTGACCTCGTGAACTTCTGGCTCGGAACCTATCCAAAGCGAGTGTTTGCATTCGGAGATCTTAAATTTTATGGCAGAGAGAATGCCGAAAACAGAGGTGTAACGAAATTCTATTCGCGCGTATACGGTCAGAAGAATGCAGAGGGCGATCCCTTCGCACTCGTTATGGAAGGTAATAAATATCTTGAAAACCTTTATCTAAACGCAGAGGCGGATGACGGATATATCCGCGACCAGAGCGTTTTTGGTGATAATATAAGCATAGAGGACACCATGAACGTGCTTGTCAAGTACGCAAACGGTGCACAAATGTCATACTCTTTGAACGCATATTCGCCCTACGAGGGTTTCCGTGTATGCCTTACCGGCACAAAGGGCAGAATCGAAATCGAGGTGGTTGAATCGGTTTACGTAAATGCGGGTGGAGATTCATCCAAAGAGGGCGCAGTAAAGGGCAAGAGGATAATAGTTTATCCTATCTGGGGTGATGCGTATAGCGTTCCGATTGATGAGGGTGTCGGTGGTCACGGCGGAGGCGATACCGTTATGCTGAACGAAATATTCGGTGACGGGCCTATCAACGATCCCTACAAAAGGGCGGCGGGCTTTGTTGACGGATGTATGAGTATTCTCACGGGTATTTCCGCGAATAAATCTATGGCAAGCGGTATGCCGGTTGATGTTATGCAGCTCGTCGATATTCCCGGATACAGAAAAATCTGATAGCCTGATATAAAAACCAAAAATCACTTGCGAATCAAGGGTAATCCCATCGCAAGTGATTTTTTGTAAAATGGCTTTTTAGGTTAGGGTAAAAAAATACCTATGTTATCGAATAAAATGCTTGCAACACTTTGAAGTATGTGATATAATTAAGAAAAAAGAAAAAATTGGAGAGAGCTATGATTTGGAATAATATTGAGCTTTTTAATACTGTAAGAATTGAAGAGAGTGAGAGCGGTGTACGTCTGTACCGCTTTCCAACGGCGGCGCAAGATGCGTTTGGTATCGGCGGTCCCGATTATGCTCCGGCTGTCGGAAGGACGACTACGGGATGTGAAATGCGTTTTGTGGCCGATGGCGCAGACGTTACTCTTACATCGGTTGCGGGAGGAGATGGCACGGTAGAAATATGGCGAGGCGATTTTCTTTGCCGCGTTGAGCGCCTCCCATCAGACGTGCCAACGAAAATTGAGTTAAGGCGCGATTTCAGACTTGATAAATGTGACCTTGGCGGTTACAAAGGAAGATTCTCAACAGACGTTTGGCGCATAATATTCGACCATGATATCGCAGTTGCGATAAACTCCTTCGAGCCTATCGGAGAGGTGCGACCCCCGAGGGCGTGTGAAATTCCCGAAAAGAAAGTTATAGCTTACGGCTCATCCATCACCCATAGCGCGGGGGCTGGCGTTTATACCAATTCATATATTTACGGCGTTGCCCGTCGCCTCGGCGTAGACGTTATGTGTAAGGGTATGGGCGGCTCCTGCTTAATTCAGCACGAGGTTGCCGATTATATAGCAAGCGAGAGATGGGATGCGGCAATCCTTGAGCTTGGTATCAATATGGTTGATAACACTCCTGTCGAGGAGTTTGAAGCCAGAGTGCGGTATATGCTTGAGAAACTCTTGCCGCTTGGCAGACCCATCGTTCTTATTAGCAATTATACAAGCCACCACTGCTTGCCGGGCACTCCGTATCACGAGATAGAAGAAAGCTATGTTGTAACCCTTGAAGCACTCTATCACGAGTATGCAACGGATAACCTGTTCTACATTCGCGGAAGAGATATAGTAGAGAAAAATTACGATTGGTTGCTTGTCGACGTGATTCACCCATCCCCCCTTGGTCACTTCGAGATGGGAAAGCGTATATCCGATAAAATCAAGGAATTTGGAATAATATAAGTGAACTGTTGCAGCAATTGAGTGACGATACAATACAAAAAGAGGCTAGCCCAAACACATTTTTCTGTATTTGAGCTAGCCTTTATTATAATTGTGCCTATTGCGGCAGAAATATCATAATCGTAATCATAAAATAACTTTGATACTTTTTGTATTGATAAATAGGTTTTAGCGAAATTGACACATCATATCTAATACTTCTGCTGTATAATGGAGTGGGCGTTACTGAAATGTTAAAATATATATCGAGATTAAAGGTATTTAAAGATACTTCTTTTTTTGTGTGCCTATTTGATGCTTCAAGTACCGTTTTCCCCCTTGCGTTTCGTTTACAAACCGTGCATTTGAATTTACAAACTTGCGTTTTGCTTACAATTGTTGCACCTCGTTTTACAAATGCGATATTTCGGTTTACTATTAAGCGCAAGATTTCAATTTTCGTGCATTAAACGAACAAATAATTTTGCAATCGCTAAAATAATTTATTGACAACAACGGAGTTGTGTGATATAATGAAAGCATAATACGGATATACGATTTGAGGTGCAAAATGGCTGTTAGTTACAAGAAACTTTGGAAATTACTAATAGATAGAGATATGAAAAAGAAGGATCTCGCAGAGCTTGCAGGGATCAGTAGTTTTACGATTAGCAAGATGAGTGCGGGGAACAACGTAACGGTTGAAGTGCTTGGTAAGATATGCAAAGCGCTTAACTGTACGCTTGATGATATTATGGAGTTTATTCCGGAAGATTATGAAAAGAAGGAAGAGGCTAATGACTAATAGAAATTACGAAATACTAAGCGGAGATACGCTTGTTGCAATATGGCAGGACAACAGATTAAATATCATTAACGAAGCTTTACTTCCTTTATATCTGCGCAAGATTCAGAACGCTGATATGTGGCTTGAGACTCGCGCCATTGACAGTCATCGTGCCAATTCCCGTCTTTTGAAGAAAGCATTGCGTTTGGTAGAGAAGGATGATATTTCTACCGTTATTCACGTCAATGGAGCGAAGATCACGGATAACTATTGGATACGCGAGATGGGATCAAATTTGACATATAATGACGTTAAGTTCTCGGATGACTACTTCTCCGACCTTGCCTTAAAAGGAAACTATGATAGCTTTAATAGAGCCGCTAACAGCAAGCGTTCCAAGACGCCTGAGTTGACCAACGTGGGAAGTTTTGAAAAATGCTGGAAGCTTCGTGATGGCAAGTGGTGGATGCATAAAAAGGCTGCTTACGATGAAATGTTTTCCGAACTGTTCGTCTATGAGCTTGGACGTGCGCTTGGAATGAATATGGCAGTCTATGAGCGTGGAGAAGGATGTATAAAGTCGCTTGACTTCACCGATGCAGCAAGCGTTAACTTTGAACCTGCTTCTACTTTTATGGGGGACAATGAGGAATATCCGGATGTAATCAAAGCCCTCGAAAAGATTTGTCCCAAAGCTATTCCGGATTATATACGAATGATTTTTATGGATACCGTTTGTGCTAACCCCGATAGACACACCAATAATTTTGGACTTTTGCGTGATACTAAAACAGGAGAGTTGATTGGATTCGCGCCGAACTATGATAACAATATGGCTCTTATCTCGCGAGGATATCCTTCAAAGCCCGGAGCAAAGGATATGTTAATTTCATTGTTTAATGATTTGATGAAAGAGTATCCTAATTATCGTTTATTTATTCCCGAAGTTACCGAAGAGATGGTAAAAGATGTGATTGTGAAACTGAATATGAAGGTGAAATCACAGGTTATTGTTGATTTAGTTATAGAAAGATATCGTTTGATAGAAATGTAAAGCAGAAAGCATATGATTTCTTAATATTGGACAAGTTATTTTAGGTAATTGGAGGG
>CAYRJG010000127.1:0-6621 GCA_964424525.1 uncultured Ruminococcus sp. | reverse complement strand
AAGGCTATTTCTCTTGGTGTTTCCAAGATCAACGTTAACACCGAGTGCCAGCTTGCATTTGCAGCAGCTACAAGAAAGTACGTAGAAGAAGGCAAGGATCTCGTTGGCAAGGGATTTGACCCGAGAAAGCTTCTCGCTCCCGGTGTTGAGGCAATTAAGGCTACCGTAAAAGAAAAGATCGAACTTTTCGGCTCTGCTAACAAAGCTTAATATGAAAGTATATTCTGTAAAAAAAGTATCATCTCCAATGACTATCTCTGACGAGCGCTGGAGTAGTGTTCCCACTTCGGAAATTAATGAGGTTTGGGAAAATTATTATCCTTCTCCTTATAAGACCGAATTTCGTATGGTGCATAGTGACGAAGGCTTAACTTTGAAGCTTTCTACCACAGAATGGCCAGTTCGAGTTGCATGTGTATCGCGCAACCAAGAGGTTTGCGAGGATAGTTGTATGGAATTTTTCCTTACTCCAAACACCACGGAAAAGGATTATTTGAATATTGAGGTTAATGCTATCGGCATAAGCCTTGTTGGTATAGGAGAAGGAAGAGTCGGTAGAAAAAAGCTTAATATTGCGAATACAGAATTTGAAATACAGACGCTTATTCATCCAGAAGAGGGGTGGGAACTTATGTATTTTATTCCATATTCTTTTATATCAAAATACTTTAATATTATCGACAAAAAGATGCGTGCTAATTTCTACAAGATAGGAAACGCATCAGCAAGAAAGCACTATTCCGTATGGAATATGATCGATCTTGAAATGCCGGATTTTCACCGTCCCGAATTTTTCGGAGAAATTATTCTTTCGAATGAAAGTATTTAAAATAAAAAAGAATCAATTGAAAAATTGATTCTTTTTTATTTTAAATATAATAAGGTTTTGCAAATTATTTTGTAGCTTTAAGCTCTGCAAGAACTTCCTTACCACCCTTAATAAGAGTTTCGGCCACTCCGGACTTGAAAGGTGATGTACGAGCTTCATATCCACCCTCATCATAAGCCGACTGCACGGGGAAATATCCCTCGCTTCCGCCTGCAAGTGCACAAGGAAGTATTACATCCCAGCCTTCGGTATCCTTAATGCCTACACCGATATCGGTAAAGGGCTCACCGGGAATACCAACAAGTGCAACATTACCGATTCTTACACCGAGAAGATCAAGATAGAAGTTTTCGGGACCGTTTTCGAGTCTGCACATACGGAGTGCTTCGGCAACAACGGTGGTCAGCTCCATAGCGGTATACGGAATAAGGTCATCTCTTCCCTGCTCGTGAAGCTCTTTGAATTTATGAGCTCTCGGAAGATCTTCGGGTGCGGGTACGTTTGCAGGAATAGCAACCTCTTTTCTAATCATATCAATAGAATCAACATCAACATACTGCACCTTATCATAAACCTGAAGAACAGTACCTGCGATAGCTCTACCAACAAAGCGCGCCATCCCGGGGCTCTTCATTTCGTTATCAAAGCTGATTTCGGTATCGTTCATATCGCCATCACCGGGCTTAACATGAACATTAGTGCTTCCTACGTCCCCCTCAGCGCCGTTAAAGAATATGGTTTTAACACCGTCAAGCGCCTTATCGAGTGTTTTGCGCATCCAGCCGGGCCAGTCGGAGCTGAGCATTTCACCGTTAATAGTATCTGCATGGAGTCCGTAATTAACAAGAACAACGGTTTCTGCACCTTCTCTGTCAAAACGAAGAACATTTACTCTTTGGTCAAGAGTTCCGATCGGATGATCGATATTAGGATCATTGATAGGCGGACAGGTCCAAGTAGAGCCATCCTTCATTTTATAGCGTCTGATATATGCTACTCTTTCGGGGGCATATCCAACTATGTAACCCATTTTAGCAGGCTTACAATCGAGAAGAGCGATCTTAACCGCATCAGCAATACGTTCGCCAATAAAATCTCTATACTTAATTACAGGCTCTTCGGGTTGGTCAAACGCCTTGCTTACTACAACACAACCGCCTGTGTGGGTATGAGTTGATGCAATAAAAATATTGTTCTTAGGAATACCGGTTGCCTTTGATGCCTGCTCTGCATATTTTGCACAAAGAGCCTTACCAAGACCGCAGTGATCTACACTAACAAGTGCAATCTTCTTTTTGCCCATTGTAAGAACGAGAGCACCGACCTCAAGGTCGTCAAGAAATCCCTTGGCAAATCTGGGAACGTAATATCCAGATACTCCGATGCCAAGAGGAGGGTTGATGTTTACGGATGCATATCCGACTTGAAATTTTGCCATTGTTTTATCTCCTCAATTTTTATTAATCAAATTTACAAATCTCACCGCCAAGAACTACCTTCTTAACGGAGAAGATATCGTCAACAAATACAAAATCGGCACGCTTGCCAATCTCGATAGAACCAAGCTCATCGTAAAGACCTATTGCTTTAGCGGGGTTAGTAGATGCCATAATAAATGCCTGTGCTATACCGCAATTAGTGTGCGACATTACATTTTTGCAGGCCATATCCATAGTGAGCTTGCTTCCTGCGATTCCGCCTTTGCTATCGAAGTTAAGGTCGGGAACGTTTTTAAATGCCTCAGGATTCGGAAAATCGTAAACAGTGCTATCACTGACAAGAACTACACGATGCAAGCCTTTATTATGTAGCAGAAGTTGTTGCATCTCGCGGTTGACGTGGATACCGAGAGAATCCGAAATAAGTTCACAATAAACGTCAGGCTCCTTAAAGCAATATTCATCGGGTCCGTAATCACGGGTACCGCCGGGAACCTTAAGACGACCTGTTGCATTCATTGAATGCGTTTGAAGAGTTGGTCTGTATTTACCGAGCGCGCGAATTTCGGTCGGAAGTGCTTCGCTATGCCCTACAGCAAAAACCGTATCCGGATTTACTTTGCGCGCATATTTCAAAAACTCAACCAATCCGTCGCCTGCTCTCTCGGGAGCGATAGTCCAGACACGAGCGAGCTCACCGCCCTCGTCAACGAGAGTTTTATACTGCTCTTCTTTTATTTCTCCGCCCCAGGTGTACAAATCCTTATTACATCCGTAATTGCCGTTTGTATACGGGCCTTCCATATAAAATCCGCGAATATTGGGAGCTTTATTAAGATTTTCCTTAACGGTGCGAATTCCTTTTAGAAATTCATCATACCCCATCATATATGCGGGAGTTGCAAGAATCGTAGTTTCTCCGTGACTCAAGAAGAATTTTGCCGCTTCAACCGGGTTTTCGTAGGTATTGTATCCGCCGCCACCGTGAACGTGTATATCAACAAATCCCGGTCCAACGTATGCACCGCATGCATCAATGTGCTCGGCAGATTCCGGAATTGCGATTTCTTCTTTTTTACCGACTGCGGTTATTTTTTCACCTTCAACAAGAATAACACCGTCCCAAATAATTCCCGATTCGAGAACTACCTTAGCGTTTTCTATAACTTTAATTTCATTTCTGCTCATGTTTTTGCACCTTTTTAATCAAATTTGCATATTTCTCCGTTAAGCATAACCGTTTTTACATCAAACACATCGTTGACAAATACAAGGTCTGCAATTTTCCCTTTTTCAATCGAGCCGAGTTCATCATAAAGGCCAATTGCTTTTGCGGGATTAGTGGATGCCATAATAAACGCCTGTGCTATACCGCAGTTAGTATGCGACATTATGTTTTTGCAGGCTCTGTCCATAGTAAGCTTGCTTCCGGCAATTCCGCCCCAAGCATCAAAATTAAGATCAGTAACTCCGGCAAATTTTTCCGGATTTGGATTTCTATATACGGTACTGTCAGTTATAAGAATCACGCGATGTAAGCCTTTATTATGTAGCAGAAGCTGCTGCATTTCGCGATTCACGTGGATGCCGAGCGAATCGGATATAAGCTCGCAGTAAACATCCGGCTCCTTGAAGCAGTATTCATCGGGTCCGTAATCACGGGTACCACCGGGAACCTTAAGGCGACCTGTTGCATTCATTGAATGAGTTTGAATTGAAGGTCTATATCTTCCAAGTGCGCGAATCTCGGTAGGAAGTGCTTCACTGTGTCCCACCGCGAATTCAACGTTGGGGTTTACTTTACGCGCATAGGCAAGGAAATCAACAAGCCCCTCCTTTGCTCTTTCGGGTGCTATCATCCAAACTTTGACGTCTGTTCCGCAAGCATCAACCAACACCTCAAAATCCTCTTTTTCAATCGGACGATGTCCCCACGTGTTAAGCTTGCTGTTGGCACCGTATCTAGGATTATAATACGGTCCCTCCATATATATACCTTTAATATTCTTCTGCGTTTTCATAGCCTCGCGAATGTTCAGAATAAATCCTTTTATCTCTTCACGAGTTTTGCTACCCGTTCCGGATGGGGTGGCAAGCATTGAGGTTTCACCGTGTCGAAGAAAATGCTTTGCAGCCTCTACAGGGTGTGTACTGGTTTGAAATCCACCGCCGCCGTGAACGTGTATATCAACGAATCCGGGACCAACGTATGCCCCTTCGGCATCAATACGCTCGGCACATTCAGGAATTTCTACCTCTTCCCTTTTTCCTACGGCTATAATCCTATCCTCTTCGATAAGAATAACGCCATCCCAGATTATTCCCGATTCAAGAACAGCCTTTGCATTTTCTATTGCCTTCAATTTACCGTTATGCATAGTTGCGTTCTCCTCTTAATTAAACGATTGGTAATCTCCGCCAAGCATTACGCCAAAAACATTAAATACATCATCGACAAATACAAGGTCTGCTCTTTTGCCAACCTCAATAGAACCAATCTCATCATAAAGACCTATAACCTTTGATGGATTGGTGGATGCCATAACGAATGCCTGCGCAATACCCGTGTTTGTATGAGTCATTATATTTCTGCACGCCATATTCATCGTGAGCTTACTGCCAGCAAGACCGCCTCGCTCATCAAAGTTAAGGTCGGTTGCCGACGCATACTTTTCGGGAACGGGGTTATTATGTGTTGTACTATCGGTTATTAGTATTACTCTGTGAAGACCTTTAACATGCAAGAGAAGCTCTTGCATTTCGGGATCTACATGAATTCCGAGAGAATCACATATAAGCTCGGTATAGAGATCGGGATCCTTGAAGCAATATTCATCAGAACCGAAATCGCGAATTCCGCTGGTTTTTTTATAATCACCCGAGGCATTCATCGAATGGGTTTGCAAAGTTGGGCGATATTTACCGAGTGCTCTTATCTCTTTAGGTTTGGCGGTGGTATGTCCAACCGCAATTACAACATCGGGATTGACCTTCTTTGCATATTTGATAAATTCAACTATTCCCTCCCTCTCGGGGGCTATAGTCCAAACCTTAACAAGATCACCGCCCGCATCAACGAATTTTTCAAAATCATTCGGGTCGATAGGACCGCGCCAAGGGTTTGCATAAGAATGCGAGCCTTTATCGGGATTGGTATACGGTGCTTCCATATAAATACCTTTAAGGTTAGGAACCTTACCGTATGCCGCCTTTATATTGCCGATTGCCTCAAGCAACATATCAAGATTCATATGATAGTCGGGCGTTGCAAGGAAGGAAGTCGTTCCATTCCTTAAGAAAAATTCTCCAGCACGAGCGGTATCACGGCAGGTCGAATATCCACCTCCACCGTGAACGTGTATATCAACGAATCCGGGACCGACGTACTTACCGTGCGCATCAATATGTACTGCATTTTCGGGAATTTCAAGCTCTGCCCGTTTTCCTACGGCACAGATCACTCCATCCTGAACAAGGATAGCTCCGTCCCATATAATTCCGGACTCAAGAACGATGTTTGCATTTTCAATTACTGTTATATTATTTTTCACAGTACCGATCCCTCCTAACAAAGATATCCTCAACTACAATTATATATTTTTTAAATAAAATGCGAGTACAAAATAAAACGCGTTTTGTACAAAATAGTTAATATTTGTATGAAATTTATTGTATAAATTTAAAAACAGATCGATAGTTTACAAAACAATTGCTATTTGTTTTTCTTATGGTCTATTGCACAAACTATCATAGGTATTAAAACAAGCTGAATTATTATTCCGGGCACGGCATCAACAAATGCACCCATGATAAATGCACTTATTCCGAAGGGCTTATCGGATATGCCGAGAAGTATTGCCTTCGCGATTCCCCAAACAACTCTGCCGCACAGCATAGCACCGATAAGAGAAATATATATTCCGATTACACCGCGCTTTTTTAATAGCGAATACAACAGTCCGGAAATGCATCCGTATGTCAAAAGCTCAATCGACATCCACACAGCTGTGGGATAAAGCGGCGGCATGCCAAACATGAGCGAACGCAAAAAAGGAACAATTGCGCCTACTGTAATTCCGTATTGCCAACCACAAATAAATCCACAGAGAAGAACAGGAAGATGCATCGGCAAAAGCGAATCACCAATCTCTTTTATTTGCCCTGTAAAAAACGGAAGAATTATTCCGAGAGCAAGAAAAACCGCGGATAATACGAGTTTATTTAGCCTTATATTTTTCAAGCTATTCTCCTTAAAATTTACAAAAAGCCGCCTCAATACCAAAATATAATGTGCCCCCTGTCAAGTAGACAGACTAAAAAACAAAAAGAATTTACAAATTGAATAAGATTCTT
>CAYRJG010000126.1:0-6681 GCA_964424525.1 uncultured Ruminococcus sp. | reverse complement strand
AAAGAAAGAAATGTGATATACTCTTATTACCACGAAGAGAAATCTTCACATTAAGAGCGCATAGTTTGTTGTTCCAGCAACTTACTGTGTGCTTTTTCTTTATGATATTTTTCTAAAATAATTACCAGTCAACAAACTGTCCTTCACGATACATTTTCTCGATATTATTTGTATCGCGAATTTCTTTTTTAGTTAACTTGCATATAGGTTTAATCATAGCACTGTCCTTCAATATGAAGCAACAATCCGGTCGTGTGGTTTCTTGCCGCATAAGAAACGTTGTATGTGTAGTTATAACCGCCTGTAAGTTAGTAAACTGATTTATTCTTTTAAGTATGTTTTTACTCAAATTGAAATGATAGTACGCATCAAATTCGTCAATTACTAAAAATTTAAGATTCTCAAACTCAAGAAGCCAGCAATAAAGCAACCAAAGTGTTTTAGTACCGGAAGATGCAACCTTGTTAAACTCTATAACCTTGTTCTTAAATTTTACGCCTATGATTTTATCACCCGACGAAGTTGTAATCTCTTCAAGGTTGTAATTAACACCCATTTCGGAGAGAAAGCTTTGGAAATCTTCAAGCTTGTCCTTTTTTATGATAAGGTTAGAAAGGTTATCCGAGCCGTTAGAATAACCCATATACATATTACCGTCACGCAAGCTCTTGAAATAGAGCATACCGTTAACAAAATCAACCACTTGGCGCACTATGGATTTTTCGTCCTGAATAGTGTTGCTGTATATGTATTTTAGCATAGATAGTTGCTCCGGTAAACGAACCTTGTTTAACTGTTCTGCACCCGGGATTTTTATAACTGTATGTGAAATGTCGAAATAATTGTATTCCAAGATAAGCTCGTCTTTGTAATACAGCTTTTCATAACACAATTCGCTCGCAGATTTTTTGCATATTCATAGAGTACACTTTTTCCATTAAACTTAAAGTGATACTTAAAAATTGCATTGGTGCTATCTCCGTTAGCACACAAATATACGGACTCGGGCAAAGATATTTTTTCTTTGTCAGATAAATGGAAAATTATATCCATAAGAGCATAGCAAAGATTCGATTTACCACTGCTGTTCTCGCCGAAAACTAAAGCTTTCTTGATTATGCTTTTTTGAACGAGGTCTGTGTTGTATGTGTATTTTTTTGACGTATGGAAATCAAAGACCAGGTTATCCTTAAAACCCATAAAATTGAACACTTCGAATTTTTCCAACATAGGAAAATCCTCCCTTTGTTAAACCTATTCTTATTCTAACATATCGCATAAACATTGTCAAAAGTATTTCGTAAAAAAAATACGAAATAAAAAATGATTTTGGGTAAAAAGTCGTTTTTTGCCTTATCATTTGAATTTTTTTGCCAAATTAGCGGTTAAACTACAGTTTAATAATAACTGTGGCATCGTGCAAGGAAAGATGAGTGTGATATAATTGGGACAACTGTTTCTTATTATCTTATTAAAATCCGTATTATGCCGCTTTAGGTTGTACTTGTTGCTTAGCAGCTTCGAGCATATTTTCTATAAAAATTCCATAACCTTCCGTCGGGTTGGCTAGCATTACATGCGTGACCGCACCCACGATTTTCCCGTTTTGGATAATTGTGGAACCTGACAGGAGAGTGGTCAATAAAGGACAACAAAATTTAATGGAAATTTTATAAAATTCATCATTTTAGGTTGACAATATCCTAAAATTTGTGTATAATATTATTGTAAATTCAAAAGGAGGTATTCAAAATGAATTTGAACACGAACCAAATCGTTTCGATTTCCGAGGCGAATCAGAATTTTTCCCGTATTGCAAGAATGACCGACAAGCACGGTGAGCTTTATATCTTTAAGAACAACAAGCCCAAGTATAAATTGGTGGATATCGAGCACGATACCACCATTGAAATGACCGACGATGAGAAGATCGATTTTGTGGCGGCTCGTATTCTCAAACTGTACCGCCCTGCCTTTGAGGAGCTTGCGAAATGATTAAATTTAATCAAGAAAAGGTGCTTTTGTTGCACAAGCTTATTACAGAAGAAACGGGCGGAGATCCCAACGTGCGCGATATTGCGCTTCTCAACAGCGCGCTCGAATCGGCGTTTGCGACCTTTGACGGTCAGGAATTATATCCCACCAAACAGGAAAAGGGAGCGCGCATCGGTTTCTCTTTGATTTCCAATCACGCATTTGTGGACGGAAACAAGCGAATCGGAATGTACGTTCTTCTTACATTCCTTGAAACCAACGGAATCAAGCTTCGCCCCACCAATGCCGAGGTCGCTCGTGTCGGTCTTGCCATCGCGGCGGGAGAAATGCAATACGAGGATCTGCTCGATTGGATTTTGGAGAACGAAGGATAATTTTTTATTATGAAGAAAAAGAAGAAAAGTCAATATAAAAACAACAAAGGATCACGGAATAAAGAAAGTCTTGCAGACATTCCTATGTGGATGTGTATTGTTTTTATCCTCTTGGGAGGAGTTTTGGGGAGCATTTTCACATACAATTGCTTGTATCTTAATCAAATAATCAATCGCGATGACGCTATCATTGTGTCCGGAAAATTTGATTCATATGAATTCTCATATGGAAAAGGTGGTGCTGTAAGTGAGGTGCAAATCAATTTCATTGACAGAGGCGAGCTTTGTATAGATACTGCTTATCATGTGGAGATGGATGAAAAGCTCGAATCTTTGAAAAAAGGTGAACAGTTAAATATGCTGCTGCATCCTAATTCAAATGCTATTTGGGAATTGACCTCTGATGACGGTATTATTCTTTCGTTTGAGGATGCCAAAAGCAGAACACAATTTGAGAATGGATTTTTATGTTTTTTCTGGTCGGATTGTGTTTGATTTCTGTTTCAATGGGCGTTGTTGTGCTTTTTGCTAAATATTTCAAGTACAAAAAAGAACGGGTGATAGGGCTAAGTGTAGAGGCGCAACATAGTCCGCGGAATGGTAGTGTGTTATAATAAGGACAACACATTTACACCCCAAAAAAGAATAAAATCGGACAAAAGACTGTTGTCCCTATTATAACTCACTCGTGGAGTGTGTTCAAATAGGGACAACTTTTTTCATATATTTTCCTGTTTTTCTTGATTATGCCGCTTTTGGCAGAGCCTCGCTCTTTGCGACGCTTAGCATATTTTCTATGAATATTCCATACCCCTCGGTTGGATCTGCTACCATTACATGAGTTATTGCCCCGACGAGCTTGCCGTTTTGGATGATGGGGGAGCCGCTCATGCCTCTTACTATACCGCCCGTGAGCGATATGAGGGTTGGATCGGTGACCTTGATTTTGAAGGATTTGGAGCCGGTGGAGGATGTGTCGATGTCGTAAATTTCAATTTTATAGGTCTGGCGTTTTCCGCCTTTTACGGTGGAGATTATTTCTGCCGCACCTGCTTCTACCTCGTTTTTATAGGCAATCGGAATCGCGGTATCCGCAGATGCGTAATCGGGAAGCTCGTTAAGAGTGCCGAATACACCGCATTCATTATTCATGGAGATACTGCCGCGAGAGCTCTTTTTCAAGATTCCCGTAAGTTCTCCTGCCTTCCCGGGCTCGCCGCGCTTACAACATCCAAGAGTAACATCGTTTACCGTGGCATCCTTTATCGTAACATATCCGCCACATTCGCCATCGCTGATTCCGTGACCAAGACCGCCAAAGGAAAGTGTTTCGGGATCTATAAAGGTAACAGTGCCTATACCCGCTGTGCGCGAGCGAAGCTTAACTCCGAGGGTATATTCTCCGTCTTGAAGCTTAGGCATCATAGAGATGCACATTCGCTCACCTGCTCGAACTATTTCTATCTCAAGTCTTGCACCCCCTGAGGATGAAACGATAGAATTCACCTCATCCGCAGTAGTTACGGCTTTCCCGTTAATTTTTGTTATTCTATCGCCCACAAAAAGCGAACGCGAAGCAGAACCTTGAGTAACGGTTACTCCGTCTTCATTTATTAAAAGACCGAATACCGAGCCACCGGGACAAAGCTTAAGGCGGTCACTGTCTTCTTTGCTCTTTCCAAAAAACAACTCATATATGCGCGAGGATACCTTTACTCCTCCACTTACCGCGGCAACCGAATCGAGTTCGGGATCGGTTTCACATTCGGCATAGGTCTGAGCGTAAACCGGAGTAGTCGGTTTAAAAAATGCAATTAATCCAAGAAGATAAACAAATAGCAAAAGCGCTGATTTAGATTTTATATTCAACTTTTTCATATCTATCTCTTTCGTTCGTTTTTACTGATTTTATTTTCTCACTGTGCGGCTCTTTTAATGAGTAGAAAAAATAGGAATAAAAATTCCTGTTATTGCTTTAATTTTTGTTTTATAAAAAATTACTCCTTAAGTACTTGACTATATTTTTTTGTTGTTGTATAATATTGTAAAAATTTAATTGTTTTTTCGGAGGAAAAATGGATATTATTAAGTGTGCAGACAGAATGATAAACGTTCACTCGGACATAAGAGGTCCTCTCTTTTTCGAGGCTATGGATATGGAGAAGCGTGGTATAAAGGTGCTTAAGCTTAACACGGGTAATCCCGCAACCTTTGGATTCCCCCTTCCCGACAGTATTAAAAACGCTATAAGCGGAAACGAAGCGCGCGGACTTGGCTACTGCGATTTCAGAGGTATGCCCGATGCAAGACGTGCTATTTGCGATTATCACAAATCCAAGGGCATCGTTGACATTGAACCCGATGACGTTTTCATCGGCAACGGTGTCAGCGAGGTTGTAAGCTTTGCTCTTACTCCTCTTCTCAATGACGGTGACGAGGTTCTCGTTCCCTCTCCCTGCTACTCACTTTGGAGTAACAGCGTATATCTTGCAGGCGGTAAGCCGGTATACTACGTTTGCGACGAGAAGGCAGACTGGGCACCCGACTGTGCCGACATCCGCAAGAAGATAACCTCAAAAACCAAGGCTATCGTTATAATCAACCCCAACAACCCCACAGGTATGCTCTACCCCGAATCTCTCCTTCAGGAGATCATCAAGATCGCGCGCGAGCATAAGATTCTTATCTTCTCTGACGAGATCTATGACAGACTTGTTATGGACGGTCTTAAGCATACATCTATTGCTTCTCTCGCTCCCGACCTTCCCATCATCACGATGAACGGACTTTCGAAGTCGCACTGCCTTTGCGGCTTCCGTGTGGGTTGGATGGTTATCAGCGGACCGAAGCACCTCACCGAGGAATATCGCCAAGGTATAGTTAAGCTTACATCTCTCAGACTTTGCGCTAACGCGGTTTCGCAGATAGTTATTCCCGCGGCTATTGAAGACATGGCTACTCCCAAGGCTATGGTAAGCCCCGGCGGACGTATTTTCGAGCAGAGAGAGGCTACCACATCGGTTCTTTCCGGTGTTGACGGAATCTCCTTCGTTAAGAATAACGCGGCATTCTATCTCTTCGCAAAGCTTGACACAAAGAAATTCAACATCACAAACGACAAGAAATTTGCTCACGATCTTCTTCACGCAACTAACATTCTCGTAGTTCCCGGAAGCGGATTTGACTGGATGGAGCCCGACCACTTCAGAATCGTTATGCTCCCCGAAGCAAAGGTTCTCGCTGATGCTATGCAGAGAATCGGAAACTTCCTCGACGGATACAAGCAGGTTTAATAAACAAAAAAATTGCAGTCGAAAAGAGCTGTGCTCTTAAGGACAGTTTTATATGCAATGAAAAAGCGAGCTGAACAAAATTCAGCTCGCTAATTTTATGCCATACCGGTATTTCGGTCTACGATGTGGCGTATGTAATTAAAGACCAAGCAATTGCTTCTTCTTTGCATCAAATTCTTCTTGGGTGATTATGCCCATGTCGAGAAGTTCCTTCATTTTCTTAAGTTCTTCAGCAGGAGAGGTTGCCTGCTGTACTATGGTTGTACCGCCTTTGTTGTTGGCACAATTCATAATTTGTTCTTCTACGTATGCTTTGATTTTCAGTGCTTCTTCGTTTTGACCAGCAGCTTTTAATGGTAATGCATTTTCGTTGCGCAGAGCTTGTTCTATATTTTTTGAGTCTTTACCGCCCGGAACAGTAAATTCAATAAAGCCTCGCGCCCAAAGTGTACTTGGTGTAACGGAAACACTCATAATATTTGCCATAGGAAGTGTTTTGGTTGTATTACCCGTTATAAATCCTTGGCCTTTTTTGTTGATTTCGACTCGATCATCATAAACTTTAAGTTCGCCTTTAAGTCCATCTAACGTAAATTTCAGTTCGCTCATATCAATTTCCTTTCAAAAAATCAAAAAGTGCGCCAACCGAAGTTAGCGCACCGAAAAACGCGAACTCCAAGTTGTCGCCAAACGAACTTATACGCAGATAGATATTTACACCATCAAACGGGAGTCGCATTTTTACCAAATGGATTCGTTTAATGGCGTGCATAAAAAGGGTATAGTTATCCCATAAAGAAAAACATACCTATCAAAGCGTTTATTAAGTTCGTTTGGCACAATCATTATATCATAATTTTTGCAGTTTGTAAATATATTTGATAAAATTCATATTCATATTATTACCTTCCGGGAGGTGGCACGGCTTGCCGTGACGGAGGGATTGTAAAAACTAAATTTTATGAAAAACAATCCCTCAGCCGCCTACGGCGTCAGCTCCCTTTACACAAGGGGGCCTT
>CAYRJG010000125.1:0-6780 GCA_964424525.1 uncultured Ruminococcus sp. | reverse complement strand
ATTTTTGAGATATAGTCAATTCAATTTGAAAAAAAAGCCAATTATTCATTTTTAAAAATAAAATCTGTTTTTTGCTTTACAATTCATCTACATTATGTTATAATTAATATACTATATTAATGTAGAATTTTGGAGGCAGTTATGCCCATTATTCACTTTGAAATCGGAGATAAAATACAACTTAAAAAGAAGCATCCTTGCTCATTTGACATATTTAAAATACAAAAATGCGGCACCGATGTAAAGATTATTTGCACCGGATGCTCACGCGAAATGATGCTTCCGCGCGAAAAACTCGAAAAAATGATAAAAAAGGTTATTCCCAAGGAGATATAAATGTTTTACCACCTTTATGGAACTCTCGAAATAAATGAACCCGGTCTTTGCGTAATAGATTGTTTAGGCGTTGGATATAAGCTCACTACCAGCCTTATAACTTCCGACATTCTCCGCGCAAAGATCGGTGAAAAAATCAAAATTTTTACCCACCTGGCAGTACGTGAGGATGGCGTTGAATTATTTGGCTTTGAAAACAAAGAAGAACGCGAATGCTTTAACAAACTTATAACCGTAAGCGGAGTCGGTCCCAAAGCCGCTATGAGCATTTTATCAATAATGACTCCTGACAATTTTGCGATTGCTGTATGCACAGATGATGCAAAAGCTATCTCAAAAGCATCGGGAATCGGTGCAAAAACAGCTGCAAGAATTATTCTCGAACTTAAAGACAAGCTTTCTGCTGATATTGCATCGATACCGTCATCTACTACAAGCCGTCGCGCTTCGGCAAATATGATTCAATCCGGAAATTTTTCGGAAGCCGCGGAAGCCCTTATGGTTCTCGGTTATGATAAAAATTCTATTTCAAACGCGCTCTCCGGTCTTGATCCCCAATCAAAGGTTGACGAACTTATACGCGCTGCCCTTAAAAAGCTTGCAAAATAAAACGAAAGGAATTCTCTCATTATGATGGAAGAAGTAAACGAATTCGATTATGAAAATCGAATAGTTTCAAATGAATATGATTCCTTTGAAGATGCTGAGGTTGAAAATTCCCTACGTCCTAAAACCCTTAACGAATATGTTGGACAGCAAAAAGCAAAGGAAAATCTAAAAATCTACATAGAGAGTGCTAAACTCCGCGGTGAAGCACTGGATCATGTTCTTCTTTATGGCCCTCCCGGACTTGGAAAAACGACTCTTTCGACTATTATTGCCAATGAAATGGGAGTTAAAATAAGAACAACTTCAGGTCCTGCCATCGAAAAGCAAGGAGATCTTGCCGCAATTCTCACCAACCTATCAGACGGCGATGTTTTGTTTATAGACGAGGTTCACCGCCTTTCTCGCGCTGTTGAAGAAATTCTCTACCCCGCTATGGAAGACTATTCTCTCGACATCATCATTGGCAAAGGTCCGAGTGCCCGATCTATTAGACTTGCTCTTCCTCGCTTTACTCTGATCGGTGCAACAACCAGAGCAGGACAATTGACGCAACCGCTTCGCGACCGTTTTGGTGTTCTTTTAAAACTTGAATTATATTCACCCGAGGAACTCGCAACTATTGTTAAACGCTCGGCATCTATTCTTGAAATTGCTATAACCGATGACGGTGCATATAATATAGCTTCCAGATCTCGCGGTACGCCCAGAATTGCAAATCGTTTGTTAAAAAGAATTCGCGATTTTGCTTTGGTAAAAGGTGATGGAACAATCACGACCGAGATTGCAACTTATGCTCTCGATTCTCTTGAAATTGACGAATTGGGACTTGATAATATTGATAGACGTATGCTTGAAGCAATTATCAAGTATTATGGCGGTGGTCCGGTAGGGCTTGATACCTTGGCCGCAACAATCGGTGAAGAAGCAATAACTATCGAAGATGTATACGAGCCATATCTTATGCAAATAGGATTTCTTGCTCGCACTCCCAGAGGAAGATGCGTAACAAAGCTTGCGTATGATCATTTAAGCATTCCTTTTATCACCTCAAATCAACCTCAAGCCGCTGAACAAAAAAATATTGACTTTGACAACTGAATCGAAAAAACGAAGCAGAATAGTTATACCTTTTTTAACAAATCGTTATTACCTTACAAAAAGCATGGCAGATTCTGTTGATAAAAAACGGAGTGATTTAGGGTCGTACCCTGAAGGACAGTTTTGCAAGAATACGGTATATCTCGAAAGAGGTATGCCGTATTTTGCATTTGTGTCCACAAATGCAGTGCTTGTCAGAAAAATTGACAAGTTATAGATGTACATAAGAAAGGTTCCATTTACATAATGGAGCCTTTTTCTACCTCTCGGAAGGTGATTGTATAAATTTCACTAAACCTATTTACAAACCGCGAAAAATGTGATATGCTAATTGTGCCAAACAAAAAACGAATAATGATTTTTAAGGAGAACGCCTTATTTTTTATAGGGTGTTTTATACCCTTTTGCTTTTTTTGCACAAATTAGTGAATAATGGTAAAAACGTTGATTCCGCTAATTTGTGTATGGTGTTTTCCATATCATTAGTTTTTTGTTTGGCGACAATTGGAGTTGGCGTTTTTCGGTGCGGTAACTCCGGTTGCCGCACTTTTTGTTTTCACCGAAAGCAAAATAACAAAGACTAAGGGAGAAAAGAAAATGTCAAAGAAACTTTTGCTTGTTGTTGCGTTTATGCTTACACTTGTTTTTGTGCTTGCCTCATGCAATAACATCACTCACACTCACACATATGGAGAATGGACAACAATTAAAGATGCAACCTGCACCTCGGAAGGTATACAAGAACGCACTTGTGATTGCGGTGAGAAAGAAACCAAAACTTTCACCAAAGACAATAATCATACGCAACTTGTCAGCAAAATTAACAATGCAAATTTTGAATTATCATATTCAGAGTTGTATTCAATTTATACAGAATCTGCAAAGCATAAATCTGAGAATAATTGTGAACTTGACCTTACCACTTTAATAGAGAACATGCTATATGGTGAGTGGAAAGATGCAAACGATAATTATATCAATTATAAATATGTATATCAGGATTATAACAACACAAATGGTGGCACTTGGTACGGAACAAATCTTCCTACAAGCAAAATTTCTGGAAATACATATTACTACTATACGGAAGTAAAAGATGATAAGCTTATTGTTGGTTACGAAGATAAACTAACAGAGGATAAAACAGACAACTTTGTTATTACATTCAACGAAAAACAAATAACCGTACAGAACAAAATAAACAATACTACTTATGAGTTATCTATGAGTCAAGGATATGAAAAAGTTCAAAAAGGAAATGCCAAGCTTGCATATGTATACATTGCCAAAAAGATATTTAGCTTTAAATATCCTGGATCGGTTAAAATCACATCCTGCTATGTAGATTATGAAACCAAGGTAGTATATGCAACAATTCAAGCTACTAATGGATTCGGCGGAACCAACAATACCGATTATAAATTGTATGAAGTTAATGGAAGCTACTATATTACGGAATACAATCATAATTATTCAACAAATATAGATTTGTCTGAATTAAACCAAAAGCTTCAAGCATATGTGTCCACAGGTGGATAAATAAAATGGAGCGAGCCGTTTTGCGGCTCGCTTTTGTATATTGTTTGAAAACTGTCCTTTAGAGTGATGCTCATTAATCACTCCGTTTTTTATGTAATTTCAATAACGATTGGCTCGTTTGAAAGTTCATCTACAAGTATTCCGCGTATTTGAAGAAATTTAGCATTAGATACTCCCTTTTCATTGATGGGAGAAGGAAGGATGCATTCACTAAATTCCAAATTTTCTCCGGTGTTCATAAGACGAACGCTCGACGGAATCTTTGGGTATCATATATATTTCAGGTTGGAGTTTTCTTACAAGCTCGTTTATAGAAGATCGTTTACACATGGCGGAATATCCCCAAACAGCGTATAAATCTTGCCGTAATTCGACAAAAGCTCTGTAATCTGTTTTTTATATACTCACGGTATGTTGTTGTATCCGCAATATATGTACGTTTGGCTTTTCATTGGTGAGTTGATAATGGATTATACGCATAGTCATGATGCCAGTCAGGATTGGAGTAATATATTGAAAGTGCCATACCGTGCTTTTGGCAGGCATCAGCAAGCATTCTCAATACATCTTTGCCGTATGGCGTATTCATTTATATTATAGCTTGTATATTTTGTATCCCACATACAAAATCCATCGTTATGCTTTACGGTAAAGCATATATATTTCATTCCGGCAGATTTTGCAAGCATTACCCATTTTTTCAGGGTCCTATAGTACAGGATTAAATTTGTTTGCAAGCGACTCATATTCGTCTCGGTTTATATTATAACGACTAAAGCTTTGTTCATGAAGCCCTGTCAAGGAATAAATTCCACAATGGATAAACATTCCAAATTTATTTTCGTGAGCCATTATACTCTACACTATAGAATCAATCAGCCTCGCAACGCATCTATTGCGGCACGGCGATCTTCATATTTGAAAACTGCACTTCCTGCAACAAGAATATTAGCTCCTGCCGCAATCGCATCCTTCGATGTTTTTTCGTTAATTCCACCATCGACCTGTATATCGACGTTTAAACCGCGCTTATCAATTTCTGCTTTAATTTTCTTTACTTTTTCCAAACATTCGGGAATGAGTGCCTGTCCGCCATATCCTGGTTCTACTGTCATAACAAGAATCATATCGCATCTATCAAGATAAGGGAACACAGCCTCAGCGGGAGTTGCGGGCTTAATAGAAACTGCTACCTTTTTATTTCTTTTTGCAATCATTTCAATACATTCATCGGGAACATCCGTAGCTTCAAGATGAAACGTAATAAGATCTGCCCCGGAATCAATGAAACGATCTATATATCTTTCCGGTTTGGTTATCATAAGATGCACATCAAGAAAAATAGGTGTTACTTTACGAAGTGATTCAATTATAGGAAACGCAAACGACATATTTGTAACAAATACACCATCCATTACATCAACGTGAGCCATTTCTGCGCCTGCAAGGCGAATATTCTCTACCTCTTCGCCCATTTTTGCAAAATCGCAAGAAAGAATTGAAGGAGAAATTTTAATCATAATTTTTTACCTCTCTTTTTTTGTGTCGGCAAAAGCCTAAAATCATATTATAATATAGAGCCAAGATTTAAAATCAAGGCAGAAAACAAGGCAAAGGCGCAGTGTGGACATTTAAGAAACAGGACGTATCAAGAAAAAGCACTGCTTGCCTTGGCCATAATTCGGTATCCCGTAATCGGGATACCTTATTTTTTTGTAATAAGAACAACAGCATGTGCAGAGATGCCTTCTTCTCTGCCCGTGAAGCCAAGGTGCTCTTCGGTTGTAGCCTTTATATTGATTCTATCAACCTGACAACATAAAACCTCTGCAATATTTGTACGCATTTGCGGAATATATCCAATCAATTTCGGTTTTTGTGCAATTACAGTTGCGTCAACATTTACTATTTCTGCCGAATTTTTTATCATAAGTTCGCGAACAGCAGAAAGAAGCTTTATGCTCGAAATTCCTCTGTATTTTTCGTCACTATCGGGAAAATGTTTTCCGATGTCGCCAAGACCCATAGCTCCAATAATAGCATCCATTACTGCATGAACAAGAACGTCTGCATCCGAATGACCAAGCAATCCAAGCTTGTGAGGAATATGCACTCCGCCAAGGATCAAGTCACGGCATTCAACGAGCTTATGAACGTCGTATCCGTGCCCCACTCTGAATTCACACATTTTCCATACCTCCGTTCAAAATGTATTCTGCATACTTTATATCCGAAGCAAAAGTTATTTTTATGTTATTTCTTCCAACATCGGTACAGTGAATTTTTTCTCCGATTCCCTCAACAAGCATATTATCATCAGTAATATCTGCATCGGGAATTTTTTTATTTTCAAGAGCCTTTTTGTATATTTCTCTGCGGAATATTTGCGGAGTTTGTACTGTGACAATAAATCGCCTATCATGAGTTTTAATCGCAAAACCATTATTATCGATTTCTTTCACCGTATCCGTTATATAAGTTGCGGCAGTTGCTGCTCCGTAAATTTTAGCATCCGATATAATTGCGGATATCATATCCGGAGTTATCAAGCATCTTGCGCCATCATGAATCGCAATATAATCCGTATCGTCAGGAATTGCACAAAATCCGTTATATGCAGATTCTGCCCTGACACATCCGCCAATTACTATATTCACAACTTTGCTAAAACCATCGGCTACAACACCATTCACGAAATCAATTTCTTCCGGACGAGTAACTATTACAATATAATCAATATCCTTGCACTCTTCAAAGGCAGAAAGTGTTCTGTACAAAACGGTCTTTCCTGCTATTGTAAGCTGTTGCTTGGTTACAGAAAGATTCATTCGGCTTCCGCTTCCGGCCGCAAGAATAATTGCACATGTTTTAATTTTTTTCATCAGCATATACCTTTCATTTTCTGTAATACACGAAATGAACGGTTATAACTCTAAGCTTCCCGCCTTCGAGCGAATTAGGACCTTTGATAACAACTCCATCTCCACTCATCAAATTCGAAGCTTCCAGTTCACGCACATTACACGAAAAAAGCCGTTCTCCCGAAGAATCTACGATAAATTCATCACCATGAAGGCAAAGCGCTCCGCCTTTTCCTATTACGTCTTCATTTCCGTCGCGATTCTCGGTAACGTATTTGACCGGCTGACCGTGCAAAGAACGGGCTCTTTCAAGCTTAAACGCATAGCTATTTGGATT
>CAYRJG010000124.1:0-6831 GCA_964424525.1 uncultured Ruminococcus sp. | reverse complement strand
CCTGCCGGGTATGAACCGGACGCTCTAGCCAACTGAGCTATGCCGCCATATCTTTTCTCGCGTCATCTCGTCACACGCTTGAATATTATATCACAAACATTTTAAAATGTCAATATATTTTGTAAAGATTTTTTTCAAATTTAAAATTATGTTTGTTTTAGTACTATTTTGCCGATTTGAACGTATGATATGCGAAAGACTAAAAGGAATTTTTATATTAAACGGTATCAATCAAAAAAGTCCTTTTCAAATTATCTTGAAGAGGACTTTTAGTTTTTAATGTATCTTTATACATCTATGCTGTTCGTGATATTCTCTTCCCTTGCCGAACGGTGGATAAGCGCGAGAAGAACGGTATAATAAAACATCGGATAGACGTTAAATACAAAATTATCAAGTAGGCTTCCGCCAAGGATAACTGCAATTGAAAGTGCCGCCATAGTTTTCATAAGCGAGGGACGGTAGAACAGCGGCATGAGCGATTTAATTCTGTACCAGAGGTATGTGAGGATACCGACAATGCCCGTAGCCGAAAGCAACTCAATTATAGTGTTGTGAGCCATTTTGGGAAGAGGACCGTGAGCTAGAGGATACTCACCGTAGCCATAGAATCCGTCTCCGAATATCGGAGCTGAAAGGAAATTATCAAACCCCTGCGACCAAAGCTCAAATCTTCCGTTATTATCAAAGCCGCGCTCAAAATAATCGCCCAGAACAGCTTTAATTTTCGGTAGAAGGATAATTATAGCTGCTATTATACCAAGGATACCCACCGAGGTTATTATTCGAAATCCAAGCTTATTTTTACCCTTGAAGCAACCGATAATTGCACACGCCCCATAGGATAAGCTTGCAAATATAAGTGCATTACGTGACATCGTGAGTATAGCCGCGAACAGAGTCAGCGTAGCAACAGCAAAATATAGCCAAGGGTATTTATTATTCATAGCGCCGTAGAAAATCATTGGAATCAGCATTGAAATACATACGCCGACAAGATTCCATATTCCCCACCCCAGAAATACTCTATCCTTAACTATACTACCATCTCTAAATATTTCATCGGAGGTAAGATAAAGGTCGCACATTTCTCCGATAAGCACGAGTGCTATAAGCATTGAAATATATGCCATATATTTCATTAATTCCTCGGTAGTTTCGTCCTCTGCAAAACCGTGATAAATAAAGAAGAAAAGAAACGAAAATACAAAGGCATGAACAGCACCAAGAAAAAGACCGGACAGAGTCCACTCCGATGAAAACGCACCGTTTAGCACAAGTGCTGCGGCAAATGCTAATGCAGGAAGAAAAAGAGGAGTGTCTTTACGCGAAAATCTTTTGTAGATTTTATTTTTTACAAAGAAATATGTGAGTGATGCCAGAATCATAATGGCAAGCACTATTGAAACGGGCAATCTCCAACCCGAAAAGTAATAGTTCGAGGCATGGATGCCCTGGTCGGTTATTTTTACGAAGGAATGCTCAAGAGATATTTGAAAAATATAAGTGCAAAGTACAACTATAATAGGACGCACAGAGCGCGAGGTAACAAGAGCACCAACAAGCAATCCCGTAACAAGAAAGTTGAAATAATATTCAAGTCCTGTGACTGCGCCGACGAGCACGAGGGCGCAAATGACGGCGGGATAAATATTGCCCATATAAAAGGCTTGTATATTATCCAAGCGCAATATTTCTTTAAGCCTCACAGTCAAGCTTCAGCTCCTCCTTCAAGGCAGAATAGGTTTTTTCAAATACGTATGATTTTTCGTAGTTTTCATATTTTGCAAGTATATCCTCACGGCAAACGGAGAGCATACCCAGCTTATATGCTGTAACCTTGCTGACAAAAAGTGATATATCTCCTTCAGGATAAAGGAAACCGGACACGCCCTCGACAATAAGATCTCTATGACCTTTGACATCAGATGCAACAATCGTCTTACCGCAACCGAGTGCTTCAATGATATTGAAGGGCATTCCCTCTATACGGCTGGCGGAAACATATATATCGGCAGCGCGAATAAAGTCACACGGGTTATCCCTTTGACCGAGGAACACAACAGAGCTTGCTACACCGAGCTTATCGCAAAGAAGCTCGAGCTCACCTCTTGCATCACCTTCACCAACAAGCCAAAGCTGTGCATTTGGAATATTTTTCTTAATATTAGGCATAGCCGATATAAGCATTTTTTGATTTTTTCTGTCACTCAATTCACCGACGAACACGAGAACCCACGCGCCCACAGCTTCAAGCTCGCAACGAATTTCTTCAGAAGATTTGCCATCCTCGGTAACGCTGGCACCCATGCCAAGAGATGTTCTGACCCTTTCAAGCGCAAGGTTATAGCTTTTAGCTATTCTGTAATCCTCGCGATTCATTATCATAATTACATCCGTCTTTTTTCTAACAAGCTTTTCGCACGCAAGAAGGATCGTGCGATGGAAAAAGCCTGTATTACTACCAAAAAGATACCCATGAACAATATTTATAACTCTCGGGCGATTCTTTCGGGGCATGGCAAGGCGAATATAAAATGCGGCGAGTGTGGTATTAAGAACGACAGCATCAAATTTTTCCTTTTTGAGTATCGCTTTTATCTGCTTGCAAATAGCGAAATTCTGCTTTGAAATCATCTTCTTTTCAAAGGGAATATCGAAATCCGCGCCCTCTCCTTTTGCCATTGTAAGAACCTCGTGGCCCTCATCGCGCAGAGCCGCAATATAGTCCTTATGAAAATTATTTATGTGCGACATAGTTGAAGCCGCGTAAAGTATCTTACTCATATCCTTTTTCCTTTTTCATAAGAAAACGGCACGAGTACGTACCGTTTTGCTCATATTTAATCATGTCAAATAACCTCGCCAAGATCCCATATAACAGGAATATTGGCTTCAGGATCCTCAAGCGTATAGGTTCTCGTTGTTTCATCGTCGAGCATAATACCGGTGACTCCTGCCTCAACGAACTGTTCGTCCTTGTTAATCATTTTGAACGGCGTTGCAAGCAGAATATAAATATCGAGGAAAAATCCCCAGTTTTCTATGTATGAGATATCCTCGTGAATTCTATCTTCAACAGACGTATCTCCTCTAAGCCCCTTTATCTGCGCAAGTCCGGTCATACCGGGCTTAACATAATGCTTAACCATGTAAAGCGGAATTACCTCTTTAAAATGCTCAACAAACACGGGTATCTCAGGTCGCGGTCCTACGAGCGACATATCACCGATAAACACATTAAAAAGCTGAGGAAGTTCGTCAATTGCGGTTTTTCGGATGAAGGTTCCGAATTTTGTTTTTCTCGTATCTGTGCCGGTAGACCACGCTTCATTTGATCGATCATTAACTCGCATTGAACGGAATTTCAGCATCTTGAAGCGCTTGCCCATCTTTCCGACTCTTTCCTGTATAAAGAAAATTGGACCCGGAGATGAAATTTTTACTCCGATTGCCGTAGCAACCATTATAGGCAAAGTTACAAGTATAAGGGCTGCCGAGCCGATTATATCAACACCTCTTTTGAGCATAGAGTTTGCAATATTATCAAGAGGGGTTGAGTGAATATTTATAAGCGGAATTGATCCAACCTGCTCAATCTGTCGCGATGTGCGGAAGAATCCATAGGTTACGGGAAGGAAATAAACCTTGATGCAACGGTCATCACACATATTAACAAGCTTGATAAGATGGCGTTTATCGTATGCATCTATTGCAAACACTACATCGGTCGGGCGATATTTATCAAGAATCTCCGAAAGATTATAAAAAGAACCCAGCTTATCAACGCCTATATTGCCCTTTATCCTGTCACCGACGTAGCCGAGTACCATAGTTCCATACTGCGTTCCCTCGTTGACCTGCTTTATATACTCGCGCGCTGCCTGCGTATTATCACCTACAATTATTATCTTACGAAGATTGTATCTTCTCGACCTTATAAGTGCAAGTATAGATTTCAAAAGATGACGCTTAAAGGTAAGAAATGCCGTACTTAAAAGTGCGGTAAGAAGCTCCCATACGAGAAAGAAATTTTTATACTCTTCTGCTGCAACAAATGCAACAATAATCGAGGTTGCACCATAATAGATAAGGTTTGCGCGCAACGCTTCGGGAAGGCTTCTGTAATTTTTCATATACCGAGTCGGTCGGTACATATTAAGCGCGTGATAAACGAAAGAAGAAAGCATTAATTGAACCATAATAACAATAACTGTAACAGGATCAAAAAGCGCGATTATCTGCTCGTTATGTATCATTACAGTAAAAACGTAACCTATAAGCATAGCGATGAGATTAATAATCATATCAATATAGGTTTCCAATATATCCAGAATACCGCGACGTCCGTTTGGCATTTGCTTCTCCTTTCTTTTTAAAATTTCTAAAATATTATATATTATATAATAGCACTGATTTTACATTTTGTCAAGTTAGATAATAAATCCCGGAAAAAGTGAATAAAAAACATACTGCTCACAATTATTTGCGAGCAGTACAATATATATTTTATCATAAAATATTCGCTCCGTCAACGGTTTTTTATTCAAAATATAGGAGATTTTTTATTTTTTACAGTTTGTACACATTAATCAAAAAGTTTGTAAATTTTTTCAAAAATATGTTTACTTTTAACAAATTGTATAGTATAATACAATTACAGGAGATGCTTGCCTGCAACAAGAGCGAGTGTTTTAAAACGGTTTATCATCGCTCGAAGAGTAAGTTTCCCTGCAAGACTCAAGGAAAGGATGCCAAACAGAGTTTGGTAACGGTAGCGTTTATGAAGATCACGATTTACGGAAAGCAAATGAGTGTAAGAGAGAGCCTTAAAGAGCTCATCGAAAAAAAGCTTGGTAAATTCGACAAATTTTTCGGAGAAAACACCGAAGCGTTCGTAACTTGCAGAACGCGCAAAGGAGTGAAGATTCTCGAAATTACTATAAATTACGGTACTACAACATTCAGAAGTGAAGAGGAAAGCGAAACATTTATTACTGCCCTTGACCGTGCCATTGAAGGACTTGAGCGACAGATAAGAAAAAACAAAACAAGACTTGAAAAGAAGGTAAAAAGCGGCGCATTCGTTATAACCGACGCTGAGGATGATGATGAATATGAGGAGGAGGCAGAATTTAATATAAGAGTAAAAACCTTCCCATTCAAGCCAATGTCTGCCGAAGAAGCAATCCTTCAAATGAATCTTCTTGGTCATTCCTTCTTTGCTTTTACAGATGCCGCATCGCACAAGGTTGGTGTTGTTTACAAGCGCAAAGACGGTGATTACGGTCTTATCATAGAAGAATAACGCCACACGGGTGGCACAAAAAACATAAATCCCATATAACAAACAACGAGGCGAACTCAAACATAAAAATTTGAGTTCGCCTCGTTTCCTCTATCAAAACTAATTTTGAAATCATTTTTTCAGAATAACAAAAATAACTATTGCAACCGCAAGAGTAATACCGCCAAGAACAAGAGTCATAACTGAACGGTGGTTAAAGTTATAAGAATCCTCCGCGCCGCGAGCAACAAGCTTTGCTCGACGCAACGAATAAATTATCGGTTTATACAAGAGCAAAGCAATAGCCGCATTCATAAGCGATTTAGCAAGATTGAACGGCAATAGAACGGAGGGAAGCATTTCTATAACAACAGATTGCGGAACTCCCATATAGAACGGAGTAACAAATATGTTAAGAAGCATCATGACAGTGGTAGTTACCGCAACAGCGGAATAAAGTCCAATAATCGAACCAAAAAAATTCCTTTTGTATTTATATATAATTGAAGCTACGAGAGCAAACGCAGCGGAAGATGCAAAATTCATTATAAAACCGTACAATCCGGTATCACTTATACTTACAAGCTCAAGTAATGCCGCAATAAGTGCCATAATAACAGCAGATACAGGGCCGTATATGAAGGATGCTATTGCAATTACTGCGTCCTTTGCATCAAACGTAAGAAACAAAACCGGAAGTCTGAAAGTAAAAGACACTATAAAAGCAAGTGCGGAAAATACCGCAATCCCGACCGCTGTCTTTATAATTTTAGAATTATTTGTTTTCACTGTATTACCTTTCTAATCCTTTGAGAAATTAAAAACCAATTTTTGCAATCTCCTACCCCGTGTCGCATTTTCGCCTTACAAATCAGCGAAACAAATACAATAAGTATTTTATGTATGACACGCAAATACAGAAAAATCGCATTCAAACAGTGGATGAAAATAAAAAAACTCGCCAAAGCGAGGTTAAAATATGCTCTGCCAAAAACATAGGCACGGGCATAGAATCTTTTTTCATCCGGACTTTACCGTCGGTTGGGGAATTTCGCCCCATCGGGAACACAACTGTACAAAAACTCCGAGCCACTCTATCGGTATTCAAGTATCAATACCAAGAAACAAGCAAAAGAGATTTTTTGAGATGATATTCTTTGCAGACTATACTGCCGGTATGGAATTTCACCAAACCTCAAAGACATTATATGCTATTAAATTTTATTGTTTGTTTACTGAAAATATGCTTTTGATAACGTTTTAAAAATTAAATCAGTTTTAAATTAAATACCCGATGCAATCAAAGAATGCATCGGGCATAAAATCTTCATTAAGAGTTGTTTCTTAATCGACTAAAAATTAGCCAAGGATTTCAGCAACAACGCCCGAACCAACGGTACGGCCACCCTCACGGATAGCAAAACGAAGTCCCTTTTCGCAAGCGATAGGAGTGATGAGCTCAACGTTCATATCAACGTTGTCGCCGGGGCGGCACATCTCAACGTCAGCGGGAAGGTTGATGATACCGGTAACGTCGGTAGTTC
>CAYRJG010000123.1:0-6867 GCA_964424525.1 uncultured Ruminococcus sp. | reverse complement strand
TATCCGCTTAGTGGAACTAAGGAGTATAACGATGTTGTAGTAAGTGCTTATGAATCTAACGGAAAAGTTGCTATTTTCTTTACTAATATTACTAATAAAACGATTGATGTTAAATTTGTATTAAATGCATTACGAGATTATGGTATTTCAAACGGTGATGTATTATTGACATCTACAGTTGGAGACTCTTTAAAAAATATTACCAAAATCAAAGATGGAACTGCAAATATTGACTTAACTCTTAAAGCTAAAGAAGTTTATATGATTGAAATTACAAAACAAGGATAGATGGAGGTAAATTAAATTGAAAAAAATACTGATTTTTATTTTCTTCATAATTTTAAGTTTTGGTGTTTATGGATGTTCAAATGGAAAAAACGAAGATACAGAAAAACATGAGCACTCATTTGCTTCATCTTATAGTTTTGATGCAAGTAATCACTGGTTTGATTGTTCTTGCAGTGAAAAAAAAGATGTGAACTCTCACGTTTGGGATGAGGGTGCTATTACGGTTGAAGCAACAGAAAAAAAATCTGGTGAAGTGAAATATAGTTGTATTGATTGTGGAAAGTCTAAATATGAAACTATAGCAATGTTGGAACATGAGCATGATTTTAATGGTTGGGTTCATGAAGTTAAACCAACATGTTATGGTGATGGTACAAAAGGATACCGTTATTGTAATACTTGTCAAAAATATTTTGATGAAAACTTTAACGAAATATCTTCAACTAAAATATTTATTCCTTCTTTATCTCATGATTTGAAATATGTCGAAGGAACAAGTTTACCTTGTAATTTAGGTGGTACAATAGGTCATAAAAAATGTTCGCATTGTGGTGAAACATTTGCATTTGAAAAAGATAAAATCACTTTAGGTGCAATTGGCCAATGGACAATGTATCCATATGGTAACTGGTCAAATCAAGAAATTGAAATTGTTGTTGACAATGGTAATACATGTATGAAGATTGCTCCTTGTGATTGGTATCCAAGTATTATCGGATTTAAAAAGGATGTTACGAACAATGTTACAAAAGCTGGAACTTATCGTCTTTTAGTTGATGTAAAAGCAGGCCCTAGTTCTTATGTTCAAAATGGCAAATTAGATTTTATTGGAATATATACAGGCGGAAAAGTTAATATTTCAGTAAATCAAAATAATTTAAAAAACATTAAGTCAAATGAATGGACAACTTTGGAGTTTGAATATACTTTACCTTCTGGTATATCTTCAAATTATTTTAATATAGATGGATATTATTGGCCTGAAACATCACTTAGTGAAAATTATGTATTAATTGATAATATTCGAATTGTTGCTGCTGATGACGAATCGAATACTAACTTAGATGGTATGGGATTTGGTGATTTTGAAGGATTAATTAATATTAAGAAAATAGATTCTGTTGTAAGTCATAAATATGATGAAGGAGTTGTTACAAAAGAAGCTACTGAGTTAGAACAAGGTGAAAAGAAATATACTTGTTTACAATGCGGAGATACTTATACAAAAAAATATAATTTTGGAACTGGTGGCTCAATTTCAATATTGAATATGAGTAATAGTTTTGGTGACGATAGTATGTGGCTTTTATATGACATCTTAGAGAGCTTAGGATACGAAGATATATATTTAGGTAATTTATATATTGGAGGTTCTTATGCTAGTCAACATGCTTCAAATATTGCTAATGATGCTCCAGCCTATGAATATCGTGTTAATTCAAACGGAAGTTGGATTACCACTCCAAATTCAAAAATCAGCACTGCTGTTGAATCTCGTCAATGGGATTTCATTATAAGTAATCAGCAAAGCGAAGCACTTACTAAAGATAATATTACAGGTATTCAAGAAATATTAGATTATTATTCTGAAAAACAACCAAATGCTCAAATTTATTGGAATGTAACTTGGGGACATAGTAGTACATCTACGTTTGGAACTGACTATCATAAGATGTATGAAGTTTTAATGGAAAAAGGTCAACAATATATACTTCCAATGGAAAAAATCGATTATATAGTCGTAACAGGAACTGCTATTGAAAACGCTAGAATATTATTAGGTAAAGATTTGATGCGAGATAAACTGCATTTAGATTTATATTGCGGTCGTTATACTGCAGCTTTAGCATTAGCAAAAGCATTTACAGGTAAAGATATATCAAATGCTTCTCATCCAACATCAATTTCTAATGAAGAGTTTAATTTAATTGTAATGGCAGTTAATGCTGCCTATGAAAATAAATGGGAAGTAACGGATTTCAATTAGTGAATAAATTTTTTAATGATAATTGAGCATGTCGTTAAAAATTGTTATTAAAGTGATTTTAGATTTAATTATGCTCAAAAACTTGAAAACAAAGGAGGAAACACGTATGAAGAAGTTTTTAAGTCTAATGCTATTGCTAGTATCTGTCATTGTACTTTTTGGGTGTGATACAAATAATCACGACCATACATTTAGTACAGAATGGCAAAAAGATGATACTAGTCATTGGCACGAATGTTCATGTGGTGAAAAAAATGAAAATGCTGGACATTCATTTGTTAATACGTATCAAAGCGATGAAAATGGTCATTGGCAAGTATGTGTATGTGGAAAGACTACGTCATCTATAGCACACAGTTGGGATTCTGGCGAAGTTACAACTGAGGCGACTGAAGAAGTGGCTGGCGTTAAAACATACACTTGTACTACATGCGGTAAAACAAAAGAAGAAGCAATTGCTCCACTAGGACATAATTATGGTTCTTGGAATGCAGAAGTACCTGCTGCTTGCGAAACAGATGGTACATTAGGACACTACGCTTGTAGCTGTGGTGAAAAATTTGATATTGATTTTAATGTTTTAGAATCTATCACAATACCTGCTACAGGACACAATTATGGTCAGACGGTATCAGAGGTTTCTGCAAATTGTATTACAACAGGGTTTCAAACTCACTATAAGTGTAATTCTTGTGATGCATATTTTAATGAAGAAAAAGTAAAAGTTGCATATGAAGATTTAGTTATTAACAAGACAGAACATGAATTTGGAACATGGGTGGCTGAAGTTCCTACTTCTTGTGGTGTATATGGAACAAAAGGTCATTATCAATGCTCGGTATGTGAAGAATATTTTGATGCAGAAAAAAATGTATTAGATTCATTAGTTATTGACGCATTAAGCCATAATTTAGAAGAAGTTGCTTATACTGCACCTACATGTGAAACAGAAGGAAATGTTGTACACATGAAATGTACATTATGTGGTGAAACATATATTTTAGAAGATAAAACAATCACATTAACAGCTGGAAATAGTTGGGCTGCTTCTTTAGCTCCATATTGTACAGAAGGTAGTGGTAACGATTTATATATCGTGAATGATGGCGTAAATGCAGCTTTAAAAATTAAAACTGTAAATGTTTATCCTGCATTCAACCAATTTAAAAAATTAGTTCCAGGTTCATTAAATGTAGTTGGAACAACATATCGTTTATTAATTGATGTAAAATTAGGTTCAAATGTAGCAGTTCCTACAAGTAAATTAGATATTCAATATTTCTTCCCATCAACAACAGGTATTGGTTGTGTTGTGATTAGCGATGGCCGTCAATTACAAACTGTCGGTGCTGTAAATAGTGATGGATGGACAACATTAGAATATGAATTTACTATTACTGATGGCGCATTAATGGATTGGGCAAACATCACATTCATTTATTGGTGTGAAGGTGCTTTAGATGAAAATAATTACGTGTTAGTTGATAATATTAGAGTTGTTTCTGCTGATGATCAAACAAATGCAAATTTAGATACAATTGGTAATGGTGATTTCGATGGATATTTTGGTTTAGTTAAATTAGATTCAGTTTCTATTCCTGCTGCTCATAATTATGGTGAATTAGTTGCAGAAAGACCTGCAACCTGTGTTGAAAATGGATTAAGGTCTCATTATTATTGTTCAGCTTGCAATAAATACTTCAATGAACAAAAAGAAGAAGTATCATTAGAATCATTAGTTATTGTTGCAACAGGAAATGAACATTCATTAGGTGAATGGGTGGCTGAAGTTCCTACTTCTTGTGGTGTAGATGGAACAAAAGGTCATTATCAATGCTCGGTATGTGAAGAATATTTTGATGCAGAAAAAAATGTATTAGATTCATTAGTTATTGACGCATTAAGCCATAATTTAGAAGAAGTTGCTTATACTGCACCTACATGTGAAACAGAAGGAAATGTTGTACACATGAAATGTACATTATGTGGTGAAACATATATTTTAGAAGATAAAACAATCACATTAACAGCTGGAAATAGTTGGGCTGCTTCTTTAGCTCCATATTGTACAGAAGGTAGTGGTAACGATTTATATATCGTGAATGATGGCGTAAATGCAGCTTTAAAAATTAAAACTGTAAATGTTTATCCTGCATTCAACCAATTTAAAAAATTAGTTCCAGGTTCATTAAATGTAGTTGGAACAACATATCGTTTATTAATTGATGTAAAATTAGGTTCAAATGTAGCAGTTCCTACAAGTAAATTAGATATTCAATATTTCTTCCCATCAACAACAGGTATTGGTTGTGTTGTGATTAGCGATGGCCGTCAATTACAAACTGTCGGTGCTGTAAATAGTGATGGATGGACAACATTAGAATATGAATTTACTATTACTGATGGCGCATTAATGGATTGGGCAAACATCACATTCATTTATTGGTGTGAAGGTGCTTTAGATGAAAATAATTACGTGTTAGTTGATAATATTAGAGTTGTTTCTGCTGATGATCAAACAAATGCAAATTTAGATACAATTGGTAATGGTGATTTCGATGGATATTTTGGTTTAGTTAAATTAGATTCAGTTTCTATTCCTGCTGCTCATAATTATGGTGAATTAGTTGCAGAAAGACCTGCAACCTGTGTTGAAAATGGATTAAGGTCTCATTATTATTGTTCAGCTTGCAATAAATACTTCAATGAATCAAAAGAAGAAGTATCTTACGAAGATTTAGTAATTGTTGCTACTGGAAATGAACATTCATTAAGTGAATGGGTTGCTGAAGTTCCAGCATCTTGTGGTGTTGAAGGAACAAAAGGTCACAAACAATGTTCAGTATGTGAAACATATTTTGATGCTGAAGGTAATCAATTAGATTCATTAGTAATTGAAGCATTATCTCATGATTTTGTTGACGTAGCTTATGTAGCTCCTACTTGCGATGAAGCAGGAAATGTAGCTCATAAAAAATGTAGTTTATGCGATGCAACTTATGCTTTAGAAGATAAAACTATTACATTAGCTGCTGATAAGAGTTGGGATGCTTCATTAGCTCCATACTGCACTGAAGGTAGCGGAAATGATTTCTATATTGTTAATGATGGTGTAAATGCTGCGTTAAAAATCAAAACTGTAAATCCATTCCCAGCATTCACTCAATTTAAGAAATTAGTACCTGGTTCATTAAATGTTTCAGGAACAACATATCGTTTATTAATTGATGTTAAATTAGGTTCAAATGTAGCTGTTCCAATAAGTAAATTAGATATTCAATACTTCTACCCTTCAACAAGTGGAATTGGAAGTGTAATCATTAGCGATGGTCGTCAATTACAAACTGTTGGTTCTGTAAATAGCGATGGATGGACAACTTTAGTTTATGAATTTACTATTGGTGATGGTGCATTAACTGATTGGGCAAATATCACATTCATTTACTGGTGTGAAGGTGAATTAGACGAAAATAACTACGTATTAGTAGATAATATTAGAGTTGTTGCAGCTGCTGATCAAACAAATGCAAATTTAGATACAATTGGTAATGGTGATTTTGATGGATACTTTGAATTAGTTAAATTAGATTCAGTTTCTATTCCTGCTGCTCATACATTAGGCACATTAATTGCTGAACAACCTGCTACATGTACTACAGATGGTTTAGCAGCTCATTATCATTGTGCTGCTTGTAACAAATATTATAATGAATCAAAAGAAGAAGTATCTTATGAAGATTTAGTAATTGAATCTCCAAATACTGAACATGTTTTAGAATTAGTAGAAGCAAAAGCTCCTACTACAGAAGAAACAGGATGTATTGCTCATTATAACTGTACAGTTTGTGGTGCAAACTATGTTTATGAAGATAAAACTATTACATTAGCTGCTGATAAGAGTTGGGATGCTTCATTAGCTCCATACTGCACTGAAGGTAGCGGAAATGATTTCTATATTGTTAATGATGGTGTAAATGCTGCGTTAAAAATCAAAACTGTAAATCCATTCCCAGCATTCACTCAATTTAAGAAATTAGTACCTGGTTCATTAAATGTTTCAGGAACAACATATCGTTTATTAATTGATGTTAAATTAGGTTCAAATGTAGCTGTTCCAATAAGTAAATTAGATATTCAATACTTCTACCCTTCAACAAGTGGAATTGGAAGTGTAATCATTAGCGATGGTCGTCAATTACAAACTGTTGGTTCTGTAAATAGCGATGGATGGACAACTTTAGTTTATGAATTTACTATTGGTGATGGTGCATTAACTGATTGGGCAAATATCACATTCATTTACTGGTGTGAAGGTGAATTAGACGAAAATAACTACGTATTAGTAGATAATATTAGAGTTGTTGCAGCTGCTGATCAAACAAATACAAATTTAGATACAATTGGTAATGGAGATTTTGAAGTTTACTTTGAAATGGTAGCCTTACCTGAAGAAGATGTAATCCTTCCAAAACTATCAAACTAATGAATTTCTTATATTTGAATAATTAATAATTGAAACTTAAGGTGTGTTAGCTATTAATAGTGCTTTCACACCTTTAGTTTTATCTATATTTTATTAAAAGGTGGTGAGT
>CAYRJG010000122.1:0-6917 GCA_964424525.1 uncultured Ruminococcus sp. | reverse complement strand
GCGGTGGTGCTGCAGCTGGCTCTGGCCATTGACTATGCCATCATTCTGTGTCACCGGTTCAGCGATGAGCATGAAACCCTCAATGCCCGGGATGCAGCCATTGCTGCTTTGAGTAAGGCCATTCCGGAAATCAGCGCCTCTTCTCTGACTACCATCAGCGGCCTTGCGGCGTTGGGTTTTATGAAGTTCAAGGTTGGCATGGATATGGCCATGGTGCTGATCAAGGCCATTTCCTTCAGCCTGCTGTCTGTCTTTACTCTGATGCCCGGTCTTCTGGTGCTGTTTAGCCCTCTGATCGACAAAACGAGGCATAGAAAGCTTTTGCCCAATGTGACCTTCCTGGGAAAATTTGCCGTCAAATCCCGGCGGATCCTGCCGCCTCTGTTTGTGCTGTCGCTGATTGGCGCCTTCTGGTTGTCCAGCAACTGTCCCTATTGCTACAGCTATAATGATCTGGAAACAGCGAAAATGTCTGAGCGTCAGCATGCCTATTTCAAAATTAAAGAGACTTTCGGCACCAGCAATATGGTGGCCCTCCTGGTTCCCAGCGGCAACTACGAAGCAGAAAGCAGAATTCTGAAGGAATTGGAGTCCATGCCGGAGGTTAAGAGCACCATGGGCCTGTCCGGCATCGAGGCCATGGATGGTTATACATTAACGCAGGCCTTGAATCCCCGTGAACTTTCGGAGCTGTTAGGTATTGATTACGAGATCGTACAGATGCTGTATACTGTTTACGCAGGAGAAAACAGCCAGTACGGTGCGATTCTGAGCGGATTGGAAGAGTATGAGATACCGATGTTTGATATGTTCCTTTTCCTGAAAGACCAGCTGGAAACCATGAACATCAGTCTGGGGGGAGCCGGCACCGGCGACGTGTCCATGGAGGACATGTTCTCCATGCTGGATATGGCAAAATCTCAGATGCAGACTGAAAAGTACAGCCGCATGGTGGTTTATCTGAATCTGCCGGAGGAAAGTGAGGAGACCTTTGCGTTCCTGACCACCATCCGGGAAGTCATTGGACAGTATTATGAAGGCGATTATTATGTAGTGGGCAACTCCACTTCTTCCCGGGATCTGTCTGCCTCCTTTGCAACAGACAACCTGATGATCTCCTTGCTGTCAGCCTTTTTCGTGATTGTGGTGCTTCTGTTTACCTTCAAGTCGGCGGGGCTTCCGGTCTTGCTGATTGTGGTCATTCAGGGCAGTATCTGGATCAATTTCTCTATTCCGACTCTGACCAATACGCCTTTGTATTTCCTGGGCTACCTGATCGTCAATGCACTGCAGATGGGTGCCAATATTGACTATGCTATCGTGATTTCCAGCCATTACCAGGAGTATAAAGAGCACATGCCCCACAAGGAGGCCATTGTCCATGCGGTGAATTCTGCATTTCCCACGATTTTTACCTCCGGATCCATGATGGCTGCAGCGGGTCTGCTGATCGGCAATATGTCTGCTCAGCCGGTGGTTTCCATTATGGGCACCTGTATCGGCCGTGGCACCATCATTTCCATTCTGCTGGTTCTGTTTGTGCTTCCTTCTATCCTGGTGCTGGGCGACTCCATTATCAACCGCACCAGTTTCCACATCAGAGGCTTAGAACCGAAAACCAGAGTAGCCACCGGTACTGTCCGGATTCACGGCCATGTCCGTGGTTACATTTCCGGTATGGTGGATGCGGATGTGGACGGTGTGATCCATGGACAGCTGAATGCTATGCTGTCCACAGATACGATGCTTGCAGAGGATGGAGGTACAGAGGATGTGTAAAAAACTAATTTCTATGCTGCTGTCCGTGCTGCTGCTTCTGTCTGCTGCGCTTCCTGTTTATGCAGATGAGCCTGCGACACCGCAGAGCCGTACCATCACTATTGTCAATTTAAAAACTTTAGAAAAATTGGCGGAGAATTGCCGTCTGGACAGCTATAGTCAGGATCTGGTGGTATCTTTGCAGGCGGATCTGGATCTGACAGGCAGTGATTTTGCGGGGATTCCCATTTTCTGCGGAAGATTTGAAGGAAACGGACATACCATTCGCGGCCTGAATCTGACCCATGAGGGCTCCGCACAAGGCTTTTTCCGCTACCTGTCAGAATCTGCAGTGGTGAATGATCTGCATCTGGAAGGGACTGCACAGCCGGCAGGCACCGGCAGCAAGATAGGCGGTTTTGTTGGAGAAAACAGCGGTATCCTTCGCGGCTGCAGCTTCACCGGCACCGTTTCCGGTAAGGAATACATAGGCGGCATCGCCGGAGAGAATACGGTTACCGGCATGATCGAAAACTGCTATGTCAGCGGAAGCGTTTTTGGCAGCCATTTTGTGGGCGGCATCGCAGGCAAAAATGCAGGCACCATCCGCACCTGTGAGAACCGTGCGCTCATCAATGAAACCTCCCGAAAAAATGAAGTAGAACTGTCGGACATCACCCTGGATGCGGTGATCCATTCAGAAGCTGCCAATACGGTCACAGATGTGGGCGGCATTGCAGGCAGCAGCAGCGGTTTGATCCGGGACTGTGTGAATCTGGCAAGCGTAGGCTATCCCAGCATGGGCTATAATATCGGCGGTATTGCGGGAACCCAGTCCGGCAGTATTCTGAACTGCGAAAACCAAGGGCCGGTATTCGGACGCAAGGAGGTCGGCGGCATCGCAGGTCAGATGGAGCCCTCCACCGTAATGGAATTTGAAGAGGATGCGATCCAGATCCTGACACGGCAGCTGGACAGTCTGGGAAAGGCTGTCAGCAAGGCCAGCTCCAATCTCCAGGGAGCAGGGGAGACCATTCTCAATCAGATGGGCGATATGTACGAATATATCTGGGATGCCAAGGATGCAGCCGAGACACTGATCCCTGACCTGGAGGAACTTGAATTTCCGGATCTGGATACCATCCAGGCAGCAAAGAACAATATCGGCAGCAGTCTGAGCAGCATGTCCCAGTTGATGGAGGGGGTTGGTGCCACGGCGTACAATGCCCTGGGTAAAGTGAACACCAATCTGCATGCCATCAACGATCAGCTCAATGCCATGCGGACCACCATCGGGAATATCTCCGAGACCACCGGCGGCAGCCTCATCGACCGTTCCGATGAGGATACGGATCTGGATTTTACCGGAAAGGTGGCAGATTGCCGGAACTACGGTGATATTCAGGCAGATCTGAACTGCGGCGGCATCGCAGGTGCGATGGCCCTGGAAAATGACCTGGATATGGAAGAAGACTGGCTGATCAATGGTGAGAATTCCCTGAATTTTGAAAGTGAGCTCCGTGCGGTCATTGCAAACTGTGAAAACAGCGGTAAGATCGCTGCAGGCAAGCAGAATGCCGGCGGCATCGTGGGCCTTCAATCCCTGGGTCTGGTAAAACAGAGCAGAAGCAGCGGTAAGCTGGATGCAGAAAATGCGGATTATGTAGGCGGCATTTCCGGCCGCAGCATGGGCTTCATTCGCAGCTCTTATGCCAAAGGCGAGATTTTTGGCAGAAATTATATCGGCGGTATCGCCGGTTCTGCGGCCGTTGCCACAGACTGCAGAGCGCTGGTACGGATCAGCAGCGGTGTGGAAAAGCTGGGTGCGGTCCTGGGCAGTCTGGAGGACAATCGCTCGGAGGTGGAGGATCCCATTTCCGGTAATTATTATTTGCCGCTGCAGAAGGATCCCGGTGCCATTGACGGCATCAGCTATGATGGGCAGGCACAGCCTCTACAGGAGGAAGCCTTCTTCCTGCAGGAAAACCTTCCCGAAACATTCCGGCATGTGACGGTGACCTTCCATTACGGCAATGGTACGCAACGGCAGTTTACTGTGGATTTCGGATCCTCCTTCCCGGAAGACTGGATCCCGCCCATTCCGCCGAAAGATGACAGGCAGTCCTATTGGAAGGGGCTGGAGGATGCGGATCTGTCCGGTATTTTCTTCGACATGGTGTTTGAGCAGGCTTATACCAATCAGTCGAACGTGCTGGAAAGCCAGCTTGTAAGAAATGAACTGCCGCTGCTGTTTGTGCAGGGTGTTTTTGCGGAAAAAGCGGCGCTCAGCGTGCAGGAGTCCTCGGAACAGCCGCCTCTGGAAAGTGGAGAAACACTGCTGGAGGTTTGGCAGTTCCAGACCAGCGAGCCTTCCAATCAGACGCAGATCCGGCTTCAGCTTCCGGATGGCGCCGATGCGGAAAATCTTCGTATTCTGATCCGCGGTGCTGACAATTCCTGGCGGGCAGAAGACTATCATGTTCTGGGCAGCTATGCGGTAGCAGCTCTTGTTTCCGGAGACGATGCGATCGCCGTGGTGCAGACGGAAAGCGCCCCCTGGCTGCTGATCTGTGTAACAATTGCAGCTGCTGTACTGGCAGGATTCCTGATCCGCCGGAAGCAAAAGAAGAAATCATAATGTCAAAAGCTCCGCAGTTTTCTGAACTGCGGAGCTTTCCTTATACCACAAACCGATATCCCAAACCGCGAACGGTCTGAATAAATTTGGGGCTGGTGGGATCGTCTTCAATTTTTTGCCGGAGCCGGTTGATGTAAACCATGACAGCGTTTTCATCCACGATCGTCTCTCCCCAGATCATATTGTAGATCATCTCTTTGGGAAAGATCCGGTTGACATTGTCCATGAATAGTTTCATAATGGCATTTTCTTTGGAAGATAGGATGATCTCCGCGCCATTCTTGTAAAAACGCAGGGTGGTATTGTTGTATCGGAAAGGTCCTGCCATGATGACGGCATCTGCACCATGGAGACTTCCCTTGCTTCTGCGGATCAGGGCTTTTACCTTGGCCCCCAGCACGATGGGGTTAAAAGGCTTGGTCACATAATCGTCCGCACCGATGTCCAGACCATACAGGGTATCATAGTCCTCTTTTCTGCCGCTGACGATGATGATAGGGGTCTTGATGCCTTTGCTGCGAAGCCGCTGCACCAGCTCGAAACCATCCATACCGTGCATATTCACATCCAGCAAAATCAGGTCGTAATGATTTTTTGTGATCATCTGCAGGGCCTGTTCTCCACTAGAAGCCATTTCCGCCTCCAGGCCGTTGCTTCTGATTACTTTATAAAGTGTTGTACGCACAGCCTCGTCATCATCCACGATCAGAACCAGATCTGCCACAGCAAAATTCCCCCTTTACAGATTTTCGCCAATCCGCTATCATTACAGATAGTATACGCAATTTGCCTGAAATTTACAAGGGGGTATTGCTATGAAAGACCGGAAGGAGTCAAAGATCAAGGTCTTGGTATTTCTGCTGGCAGCGTCTTTGTTTCTGGGAGGAATTATGACTGGCGTTTGGGTTTTCCGGTCCTGCGGCAATCAGGGGGAACTGTCGGAGGCATTCCGGGAGACGGCCATGTATTCCATGCTCTGCGGAAGCCTTATTGCTTTGGGTGTTGGGATCTTTCTGCTCCTGGTGCTGCATACGCTTCGCCGTACAACCCGAATCCGCAAAGAAGCGGAGGTCCTGCGGAAGAAGAACCAGGCCATGGAAGAGCTGAAGCGGCAGAAACAGAATCTGGCCCATCAGCAGCGGCTGGAGATCATCGGTACCCTGACCTCCTCTATCGCCCACGAATTCAATAATCTGCTGACACCCATTATGGGCAACAGCATGATGGCCCTGGAAAAGCTGCTATCGGATGAAGAAGAATTGTATGACGAATTGCTGGAGATCTACTCTGCCTCCTGCAAGGCGAAGGAGATCATTTCCCGGCTTTCAGACCTGTCCCGGAAAAATACGGAAACCAGCTTCCGGCAGACGGCTCCCGATGAAATCATTCGGAAAATGGTTCGCACTGCAGAGCCTGCCAGACCCCAAAATGTTCAGATCAACATGAATCTGAACTGCTGGGACCAGCGTTTGACAGCCAATGAGATCCAGCTTTCCCAGATGATCCTGAATCTGATCCTCAATGGGTTTCATGCCATGGAGCAGGCGGGCGGTACGCTGACCCTGACCACCAATTTTGACGAGACGCATATTCACATTCAGATCGCCGATACTGGCTGCGGAATTGCCAGAGAGATCCAGTCGAAGATTTTTGAACCTTTCTTTACCACAAAAGAGACAGGGAAAGGAACCGGCCTGGGCCTGTCCATTGTGGCCCAGGTGGTGGAAGACCATCAGGGAAATATCCGGCTGGAAAGCAAAGAGGGAAGCGGCACAACATTTACAGTCAGCCTGCCCAGATTTCACGTTCCCATGGAAGCATGATGTTCTGAAATCTTAATAAATTTTAAGGTAAGATATATCTGACTTTAAGCTGATAATGATACAATTGTATCGAATAAAAATGAATGGAGGAAAACCTATGAGAAAAATCGCATTGTTTCTGGTAATCTGCCTGGTTGCAACCCTGTTTGCAGGCTGCGCAGGTACCCCTGTCATTTATCAAACTGATTGCACCTGCCCTGTTGAGGCCCACCAGGGCACGACGGAGGCTCCTGCTGCTCCCGAGGCTCCCGAAGCTCCTGAAGTTTCCGTTGCAGAAGGTGCCCTGAAGACCGGTCTGGCTGTTGTTGCCGGTATCGGTGACAGCAAGTCCGCCACCGCTGAAGGAGCCGGTGAAGGCAAGTACGATGTGACCATGGTTGCTGTTCTGGTGGACGACAACGGTGTCATTCAGGACTGCATCATCGACGGTGTCTCCACTTCCGTCAAATTTGATGCATCCGGTGCTCTGGCCACTGATGTGACCGTTGCTCCCCAGACCAAGAATGAACTGGGTGAGAACTACGGCATGGTCGCCTGGGGCGGCGCCATTGCTGAGTGGGACGAGCAGGCTGCTGCCCTGGCATCCTTCGCTGTTGGCAAGACCGTGGAAGCGCTGAAGTCCGGCGCCATCGATGAAACCGGCAAGGCTCCCGCAGGCTCCGACCTGGCAACCCAGGCCACCATTTACCTGGGCGGCT
>CAYRJG010000121.1:0-6931 GCA_964424525.1 uncultured Ruminococcus sp. | reverse complement strand
ATGCTCACCTATATCTCTTCCACAACGATGGCGAATATGAATTTCCTGCTCCTCCTCACGGAAACGGCGGAACTAACGACAATAACGACGATGATTCGACTGAAAATTCGGTCGACACTGACGAGCCGTTAGGTGAGGATAGCGAATGAAATACTAATGTACTTTAGATCACGAAAGAAATCAAGTGCCGAGGTTTCTATCAACGAAACGATAGATATTGATAAAGACGGCAATCCTCTTACTTATCTTGATATAATAAGCATTGACGAATCGATGACGGACGATATCGAGATGGAATATCACATAAAGAAAATACGCGAACTTGTAGATTCTGTGCTTGAAGGCCGTGAAAAAGAAATTATAGTTCTCAGATACGGTCTTATGGGATACGAGCCAAAAACACAAAGAGAGGTCGCAAAGCATCTTGGTATTTCACGCTCTTATGTTTCGCGAATCGAGAAAAAAGCACTGTCGCGAATGAAAATCGCATTTGGTGCGCGCCCGAGTTTTGACAACTAAAACACCGGAAAAATTTTCCATACATAATGCACAAAAGCGTGGTGAAGATAATAACGGAGATGCTCCACAAAAACTAACCGAGGTTTATTTAAAATGATGATTGCAAACAAAATTGCACTACTGATTGCGATAATCGGAACGCTGAACTGGGGACTTGTCGGTCTTTTCTCCTTTGACCTTGTTGCCTGGATAGCCGGCGGTCCTGCAACTATTCTCGCAAGAATAATATATGTTCTCGTTGCAATAGCAGGTATATGGTGCATATCAATGCTCTTCCGTCCCAACGACGAAATAGCAGAAAGCCACGCATAAGCGAGAGGCAGTGCGACAAATGTCACACTGCCTTTATTTTTTGACTCAACCTATTTTGCCTCTCTTTTTTCAATGTCAAAAATCGACTTTTTTCATATCATAATAAGGAGGAAAGAAAAAGTTCCTAAAAATTACCTGTTTAAAAACAAGGTATATATGGCAAAAATAAGATTAGAGAAATAAAAGGAGCGGAAAAGCAATTTTCCCGGATTTAAAAATGAACATAAAACGCGGAGATATTTATTACGCTGATTTGAGCCCCGTCGTTGGAAGCGAGCAAGGCGGACTGCGCCCTGTTCTTATAGTACAAAATGATGTTGGCAATCGGTATAGTCCTACCGTTATTGCCGCAGCCATTACCTCAAAGATGGGAAAAAACAAGCTACCAACGCATATAGACATTCCCGGAGTAAACGCCGGGCTTTCAAAAGACAGCGTTATACTGCTTGAGCAGGTAAGGACAATAGATAAAAGAAGGCTGAAGGAAAAAATGGGACATTTAGACGAAGGCACAATGACTCACGTCAATACGGCAATTCAAGTAAGCTTCGGTCTTGGAGAACCAAACACTTAAGAATCTTTTCGGTATATTTTTCCTTCTCTATTCATATATTTTTACAGAGTAAAAAAATACGGATAGGAAGGCTTAATAAAATGAACCAATACAAACCCGAAGGAACACTTATATCGTCATATCAGAATCATGAATACATTTCCACGCAAAAGGGGCTTGAGAAAGCACTGGAAAAGCAAGTGATTTTGGAAGCACCTGTTATGCTTTGCGATCACAATTTCAATCTACACATTTCATTGGGATCAAAAATTAGAGGTATTATTCCGCGCGAGGAGGTACAGTACAATCCAAACGAGGAAACCAAGGATATTGCAATACTGACAAGAGTGGGCAAGCCGGTTTCTTTTATGGTTACGGGATTCGAAAAGAACTCATCGGGTGATCCTGTTGCAATATTATCACGAAGCCGCGCTCAGAAGGAGTGCATGCTAAACTATATAAGCACACTAATACCGGGAGATATAATTCCTGCCAGAATTACTCACCTTGAAAATTTTGGTGCTTTTGTTGATATCGGTTGCGGTATCATTTCACTATTATCAATAGATTCAATATCGGTTTCAAGAATAGCTCATCCCTCCGCACGAGTATCCGTTGGGGATTCCATATACACGGTAGTTAAAAGCATTGACGATCGAGGAAGGATATACGTTTCAGAGAGAGAGCTGCTTGGAACATGGGAAGAAAATGCAGCACTTTTTACCGAGGGAGAAACGGTTAGAGGAATTGTGCGTAGTATTGAAAGCTACGGAATATTCGTTGAGTTAAAACCCAACCTAGCCGGGCTTGCGGAATACAAAGAAAAAGTATCCATCGGTCAAACCGCTGCGGTATACATAAAAAGTATAATTCCCGAAAAAATGAAAGTTAAGCTGATTATAATTGATTCGCACGATGAAAAAATTACACCGGAGCCGCCCCGATATTTCATAGATACCGAATCTATCACTCATATCGATTCATGGACTTATTCACCTAAATCAAGCAGTAGAAAAATCGAAACATTATTTTAAATATATAAATCCGCACAATGTGAAATGCACTTTGTGCGGATTTTCGAGTTTTTTCTCTGAACACTTGACCTTTAAAAAACAATATGATACAATTGTTAATATACAATTCAAGGAGGAATTATGGTTAATCTTGGAAATGATTGGGATGAGCTTCTTAAAGAAGAGTTTCAAAAAAATTATTATCTTGAACTGCGAGAGTTCCTAAAAAGCGAATACAGAAGCCGTCGCATATATCCGCCTATGAACGACATATACAATGCACTCCGATATACCTCCTACAACAATACACGCGTTGTAATATTGGGGCAAGACCCCTATCACGGTGTAGGTCAAGCACACGGACTTTGTTTTTCGGTAAAAAAAGGAATCACTCCACCGCCTTCTCTTAAGAATATTTTCAAAGAACTTAATTCCGAGCTTGGAATATCCGAGCCTGCTTGCGGAGAGCTTACAGGATGGGCAAAGCAAGGCGTTCTTCTTTTAAACACTACCCTTACGGTACGCGAAGGAAATCCGCAAAGCCACAAAGGTCACGGATGGGAAATTCTTACCGATAGAATAATTTCGCTTATTAACGAAAAAAACAATCCTACGGTATTTATGCTTTGGGGCGGAAATGCAAGATCCAAAAAGGTGCTGATAACTAATAGGTGCCATCTGGTTTTGGAATGTGCTCATCCCAGCCCGCTTTCGGCATATAACGGATTTTTCGGTTGCAATCATTTCAAGCTTGCGAATGAATTTCTTGAAGGCCGAGGTCAAAGCACTATTGACTGGTCCCAAATCAATGATTTTACATAAAAAACGCGGTGTTCTCTTCAAAGAGAAACACCGCATTTTTTATTCTGCCCGATAAAATCACGCAAAATTTCTTATAATAAAGTATCCGATTACTGCTACACCGAGAATAATACGATAAACTCCGAATGGAGTAAAGCTATGACGCTTTACGAATTCCATAAGGAATTTTATTGCAACAAGCGATACTACAAATGATACAACAAGACCAACTCCGAGAAGAAGCAATTCACCACTCGTTGCACTGAATCCGTCCAAGAGAAATTTGGCAATCTTTAGAAGAGAGGCACCTATCATAATCGGAATTGCCATAAAAAACGAAAATTCCGCACTTGCAACGCGAGATATACCGCATAGCATTCCACCGAGTATAGTTGAGCCGGAACGAGATGTTCCCGGAATCAAAGAAAGCACCTGAAAGCAACCGATCAAAGCCGCATCTTTATAGGTAAGCTCTTCTACAAATTCGACACGATAGCTTTTTCCGCGTTTGTAGCGTTCTACAACTATAAAAGCAACACCATAAACAATAAGTGCTATTGATACAACAATATAGTTGTAAAAATATTTGTCAAATATATCATCAAGCAAAAAGCCGAGAATTGCCGCAGGCATTACACCGACAATGACTTTCCCCCACAAGCTCCATGTCCTTTTGCGCTCTGCTTCGCTTTTTCTCTTTGAAAATGGATTTAATTTGTTGAAAAACAAGAACGGAACGGCGCAAATCGCACCAAGCTGAATTACAACCAGGAACAGCTCTAAAAACTCAGGAGTAACATCAAGACTTATAAACTCATCTACAAGAATCATGTGCCCCGTAGAGCTTATAGGTAGCCATTCGGTTATTCCTTCTACTATACCAATGAATATGGCTTTAATTATTTCAATGATAAGCATTACCTTTTCCTTTCATCATATCAAGATGCGCGAATGATATCTCCGGGTTTTACGGCAAACGGCATTTTCATATAAAAAGACATATATGGGTGGGGCGAAGATTCTATTGCCTCACGCTTTTCATTAAACATCTCACCTGCCACAGCCGCCTTACCGCATGAGCCGGGAGTAAGAATTTCAATTGCATCACCGACACACATTTTATTTCTCTGCGACAAAAGCGCTTCTCCGCTTTTCTCATCATATTCAAGAACAACCGCAAGATATGCCTTATCTTTTATATAGCCTGTGGTTTCAGTCAGATTAGCATCGGTATGAGAATCTGTAAAGTAGTAGCCTGTATGATAATCACGGTGACTGACCGACTCAAGCTCTCTATACCATGCAGGATTATACATATATTCTCCCGAATAATAAGAATCAAGAGCCATTTTATATGTATTCGTAACAACTGCGGTATAGTACGCAGATTTCATTCTGCCTTCAATTTTAAATGAATTTATGCCTGCCTCGATCAATTCGGGAATATGCTCTATAGTGCAAGTATCTCGACTTGACATTATAAAGGTTTCTCCGTTAATCTCTTCAAGCGGCATACGAACATCGGGACGCTTTTCTTCAACAATCTCATATCCGCGAATAGTATAATTCCAACGGCAAGGCTGCGCGCACATTCCGCGGTTGCCATCTCGCCCTACCATGTGCCCCGAAAGAAGGCACCTTCCGCTATATGAGATGCACATAGAGCCATGAATAAAGCATTCAAGCTCAATTTCATCCGGAATATTAGCACGTATCGCTTTAATCTCATCAAGCGTAAGCTCGCGAGCAAGCACAATACGCTTTGCTCCAAGAGCATACCAAGCCTTACAGGTTTCCGAACTTACCGAGTTTGCCTGCGTGGATATATGAATCTCTGTTTGGGGAAGAATTTCTTTTGCGAGCGTGAGCACTCCTATATCCGCTATTATAAGTGCATCAACCGAAATTTCTTTAAGACTTTCAAAATACTCTCGAAGAAGCGGATATTCATTCTCTCGAGGCATTGTATTAACTGTCAGATACACCTTAACACCGCGCTCATGAGCATAATCAACAGCCTCACGAAGCTCTTCTATAGAAAAGTTATCTGCCGCAGCGCGCATTCCGAAAATTCTACCGGAAAGATATACCGCATCAGCACCGTAAAGGATAGCTGCCTTCATTTTTTCAAAATTGCCGGCAGGCGAAAGCAATTCAGGTCTTTTCATTAAATTCTCCAAATTATTTTATTGCAAATATATTTTATCACAAGATTTATAGCTTTGTCAATCATTAGCTTTGGGTATCATAATCAAATCAAGCTCCCACGCAGGAACTGAAAGCAATCTTCTGATGTAAAAAGAATATTCGGGATACTTATCTTTTAGATAGTTGACAAGAGAAAACACATCTCTGCTACGATGGTAAAGCGACACGAGAAGTGCCGGTTGGTATAAGCTAATAATTTTTTCGGAGCCAACTAATGCTTCAAACTCCGCACCTTCAACATCATATTTTATATAATCAACCTTCTCTTGCGCCAGCGAATCTATACGAATCAATCTAATATCGGATTCTTTATGCTCATAGGAAGCGGTTGAGGATACCGAAGAATTTCGGTTTCCACTGCTGATAAAGCTACCTTCACAACATTCACTCCATGCCGCAGCATTTACACAAGTTAAAGCAATCTGCTCTACTGTATCAGCATATTTTTGCAGTTTTTTGAAATTTTTAAAATCCGCCTCTATCGCAACAACGGACTTCAAATTCGGGAAGAATTCTATTGATTCACGAATAGTATCACCATTGTACGCGCCTGCATCAACAATCGACTGTATCGTTCCGACCTTCGAAATCAAAGAGTATATTTCCGACTTTTCGGAATAAGCAGAAAGAAGATATTCTAGTCTTCCCGTAAGTCGGTAGTTAATTACTGCTGAAAAGGCAAATTTTGAATCTTCATCACAAAGAGTTTCATAGGCGCGTAAAATATCGGAATAATTTTCATTATAGAATTTTTTATCAAAATACTCATCCTCCCCTGCTACCGGCATATCGGGAACGAGCATATCATATTTCGAATCAATGTCCGAAAGCATATTAATTACATCCGGGCGATTTGATGCAAAAGAAAGAACAATGACAAAATCCGAATAATCGGCTTTAATTTCGGAAAATGATTTTACACGCTTCCCGTGGAAGCTATGTCCTCTTACAAACCCGTCAGAGGCAAAGAAATCCGCAACGACTATTCCGTATTGATCAAAACGGCGCAAAAGCTTATCGGCACCGTTGCCCATACCGTAGACTACGATTGGACGGGATTCCTTTTTCAAAGCATCCCACATATCCTCTTTACAAGGATATATCGGCAATTTATAATTTTTATACGGCATATTTTCTCCAATTTCAAGTTTGGTATTGAAAATTTTGCTTTAATATGATAGAATCATACTATGATAAATTAAAAGGAGCTTTATATTATGGATTGCTTATTTTGTTCGATAATTAAGGGAGATATTCCCTCCAAGAAGGTTTGGGATGATGACGCTTGCTATGCTTTTCTCGATATCAATCCGCAAGCACCTGTTCACTGCCTTGTTGTTCCCAAAAAGCACATATCGTCTGCCGATGAAATTTCAGCAGACAATGCCGAAAACGTTGCTCACATCTTCTCTGTGATTCCAAAAATCGCCAAGGAACTCGGTTTATCAAACGGTTACAGAGTTATTACCAACGTTGGCGAGGACGGATGCCAGATCCGGATCCTTCGGGATCTCGTTGATCGTGG
>CAYRJG010000120.1:0-7017 GCA_964424525.1 uncultured Ruminococcus sp. | reverse complement strand
GCTCACGGTATCCTTCACAAGAACAATGCGGCTCACAAGAAGTCACAGTTCACCCTCAAGTTTAATAAGATGGCGTAAGCCTGTAAAGACCTGCTTTAACCCGAGTGGGTCTTTTTACTTTTATTACGGGGTATTTTTCATAACTTTTTGAATCATTTTGTTGACTTACATATATATTTATGGTAGAATAATTATAATAAAAACAGTAAAAGTATAATCGGGAGCAATTATGAAAGCAAGAAATTATAAAAAACTCTCGCCAGAGATATCCGAAAGGATAAAACAGGATATTATAGACGGAACTCGCCCGAACTTTGCGGCTAACGGAAGTTTGGCGGTTCGAAGAAATCCGAATTTTGATAAAGAATCGGTTTGGCGTCCTGCGTATGTTCGTGATGTTGATAAAATAATGCATAGTCCGTATTATAATAGATATACCGATAAAACACAGGTGTTTTCTTTTTATAAAAACGACGATATTACTCGCCGCGCGCTTCACGTTCAACTCGTTTCAAGAATTGCGCGTTCTATCGGCTCGGTTCTTAATCTTAATCTTGACCTTATTGAGGCAATTGCGCTCGGTCATGATATAGGTCATACACCTTTCGGTCATGCCGGTGAGCGTTATATAAGCGAGGTTTTTCATGCTGAGTGCGGCAGATATTTTAACCATAATGTTCATAGTGTCAGAGTTCTTGACGGTATTTTTCCTCTTAATATAACGCTTGATACGCTTGATGGAATCATCACTCATAACGGTGAGTTTGAGATGCACGAATATTATCCCTCTGTTATGCCGGATTTTGACACCTTTGATAAAATGGTTGAGAGCTGTTATGTTGATGAAAAAAATATTGAAAGGATCGTTCCGTCAACTCTTGAAGGATGCGTTGTGCGCGTTTGTGATATGATTGCATATCTTGGAAAGGATAGGCAGGATGCCGCAAGAGCAAAGCTGACTCCTTCTGATACCCATCTTCCCGATGCAAGCATTGGAACAATAAATGCGGAGATTATCAATAATCTTGAGGTCAATATAATTGAAAACAGCTACGGTAAACCTTATATAATGCTTGACGAAGAGCATTATCTCGGATTGAAAGAGGTAAAGAGGGTAAATTACGAGCAGATATACAGAACAGAAAAGATAACGAAGGTTCTTGATAACACTGTAAAGCCTATGATGCAGCGTCTTTATGAAAAACTTTTGCGCGATCTTAAAGAGGGAAATACATCTTCTCCCGTATTTAAGCATCATATAGATTTTGTAAGCGGAAATCATTATGCGGCAAAAACACCTTACATAGAAACCGAGCCTAATCAGATAGTAGTTGATTATATGGCTTCGATGACGGACGATTATTGCACGGAGCTCTATGAATTCCTTTTCCCGAAAAGCAGTATTCATATTGAGTATCACGGTTATTTTGAAGATCTTATTTAAAGCAGAAAAAAGAGAAACGATGCCCTCGTTCCTCTTTTTTTATTGACAATAACTTGTTTTTAGTGTAAAATTAATTAAAAATACATATAAATTACAAGAGGTATGTAATGCTATTTCCCGAATTTGAAAAATGCATACAAAAAAACAAGTTTTCAATGCGCGAGCTCCATGCGCATCCGTTCTATGAAATATATTTTTTGCAGTCTGGGGAAAGAAATTTTCTTTTGCGAAATGAAATTCATACAATGTCTGCGCCTTCGCTTTTTATAGTTCCGCCGCATGAAATGCATATGACGCAGGGAGGGGAATATGTGCGATATAATGTCTATATAATGCCGTCACAGCTCTATGAATATGAGCGCGAGTTGCTCGACGCGCTGTCTTTGAAAAATATCAAATTAAACGCTAAAGATGCGGATTTTATATTAAGGTTGCTCGATAAAGGGACTTCCGTTTTTAAAAATCCGCAAATAAAACATAAGGAAGAAATGCTTCGTGCCGCATTCTCTGCTTTTTCCCTATATCTTACGGATGCGGAAATTGACGAAAGTTTTTCGGCACTTAAAGGTGCAACCAAGAGCGAATATGTTCCCAAGCAGTATCTTGAAATTGTGGAATATCTCGTGAAAAACTATATGAATAAAATAACCCTCGATGACATTTCTGCCGAGTTCTTTGTTGCCAAAACCACGCTTTTGAATAATTTTAAAAAGCATTTCGGATGCTCACCGATAGATTTTCTTTTGAATGTGCGAATAACCAAAGCCGAACGGTTGCTGTTTGATTCGAATTTAAACATTGAACAAATCTCGGAAATGTGCGGATTCTCGTCTGCCAATTATTTTAGCTTGATTTTTAAGAAAAAGAAGGGAAAATCTCCCTTGAATTATAAAGCTCAATATTCCAACGATTCATTGAAATTTAATTAAAAAAGCATTAAAGGGGTTAGCTTAATGAACTAACCCTTTTAATGCTTTTCAATTGTTTTACATCTCCTTTAATTGAATCTTATTTCGTACATCTCAAAATCATCTATTGGCAACGAGCAGCTCACTATGCCGTCGGTGTATTTAAACGGAAGAGATTTATCGCATCCCAACGCCGTTATTGAAATAGGAATGCGCTTGCTGAAGAATGAGAGTGTAGCATCTCTGTTGAATTTATCCGGATCGTATTTGAGGTCGCAAAGGGAAATAAGCGTGCTGTCCTCATCCTCAAATATGACCGCTTCAATTGCATATCCCGCATTTATCTCATATTTTCTCTTGATTTCGCCAAGAACGATGTTTGTGAATATGCGACAGAATGCAGTGCGTTCATCATATTCAAGCTCTGCAGCGCACCAAATTACCTTTCCTTTTCCGTATTTCTTTACGATGAGTGCGGGGTAATCGGTGCTTTCCCATGGTGGGCACGAATGTATTGAAGCAAATTCAAGGTTATTGTCCGGCGCTGCGTAAGGAAGCGTAACTGTCGCCAAAACACCATCGCCGCTGTATTCCACAAGAGGGAGATGATATGAAAGGGATAAAGGATATTTTTCGTTAAAGTCTTCAAATATCCTCTCGGCTTGTCTTTTGGGGGATATGTAGGTTCTTGCACCAAGCTGAACACGTCTTTTCGGTGCATCGGGATATGCAGAACCTATCACTCTTGCGCCTAATAGTTCGCTCATCAGTCGTGAGTCTGAGACCCCCGAAAGGTATAGAGTGCCGCCCTCTCTTACGTAATCTATGAGTTTCAGTGGCTCGTCGTTATCGAAATCGCGTAAGGATGGGGCGATTATCATCTTATAGCGAGATAGATCATTCATAGTACCGTTCGCCACTACAGTGACCGGTACATGTGCCATAATGAGCTTTTTTGTTGCACCGATTGCCGCGGTCTTGTTATATCGGTCATCACCATCTCGCGAGAACATTGTGTTGCTGTCGAAATATACCGCCACATCTGCGTAAAGTTTACCGCGATTCATATATTTTTCGTAGGGTATCTGACGTGAAAAAGCCTCTCCGACACGGTCGAAAACGCGTTTGTCGGCGGTGCCGATAGGATCTATTGCATCAATGATGAGGGATGCACCGTGATGTGCAGCAGTCAACATTATCTCGCGTTCGAGCTTTTTCTCTTCTTTTGTTACGGTATGCTCTCTAAGGCTTGCATCGCATCTACAGGTCATATACTCAAAGGGCTGATTTTTACTTACGGCATAGTAGTATTTGCAAACGAAGGAGTGCCCGTAGAGATCTTTCCAATAAATATCTCCTCCGGAAAACTCACTTTCTTCATTTATTCCCTCGGTAGAGCCGCCGAGCCAGTCGCAGCCGATAACGGCGGCATAGTTGAACTCAACCGTTACCCAAGGCATCACCTCTTTAGTGTATTCCTTCACAAATCTTACGAAGTCGACCATCCAAACCTGCCGCGCCTTAATATAGTCAAGCCAATGAGGATCATCCCAGTCATATGAGTGTGGCATATCCGTGCCATATTCAATCTTGAATCTTTGCTTACAGGAATCGCAGTAGCAAGGTATCTCCCAATAGGGCATATCGAAAAAAAGTCCGTCAAGTGTCTTGAATTCGTGCGCCAGCTCGTCTATTTGTACTTTTACAAATTCTCGGTAGTCGAGGTTGTTAGGACAGCACAAACCGTAGCGTTGACCACGGTCGCGCCAGCTTTCACCGCTTTCGTACTTCATCTCCCATTCGGAGTGCTTTTCAATTGCATAGTTGTTGAAGATGAGGCTGTAATATCCAACAATCTTCATTCCACCGGATTTGCACTTGTCGATTAGACGCTTTATCTCGTTCTTGCCTCTCAAGAAGCGCTTGTGAGTTCTTCCACTTTCGGTCGGATAGTTTGAAAGTCCGACGTGAGAATGCAGATATATCATAGGGCTTTGTATTTTTGCTCTCACAAGGTTGTCATAGTAATCGTCGGCATTAAGCTTTGAGAGAAATGCATCATCGGTATCGTTGATATGCATATCAAGCAAATGCCGTCTGTATATGTCTTTGTACCACTTTGTCATTTCATCACTCTTTCAAGATCGGGGTTTTCTGCAAAGTGCTTAAGCATTACTATCGGCTCAGTCGCACTCTCGTTAACTATAACAACGCCATCCTTGGCGGTGTCCGTGGTGACGAAGTATTCGTCGTTTGTAAGTTGACCGTATCTGATCAGGGTTGGTGTTTCAATAATGTGCGATCCAAATTTGCCGTGACCTTCAAGCATTATCATGCCGTATGCCGCACTGTCCTTCACCGTTACGGTCTCACCGGGATAAACCGTCAGTCGCTTTGCGCAAGCCAGGCGTGACTTGTAGCATATCCATTCTTCCTTATGTGCTGAGTCCTCGTGATCGACTAGCGGGCGCATAAATCGATTCTTTTTAAAGTTCGGGTCTGTATTAGCTTCCCAATCGATTACGTCCATAAGGTAGTCATAGTTGCCTCTTTCCTCATCAGGACAGTTCTTCCAAAGAAGATCTGTTGAAACGCACTGACCGCCATAGAGAACAGACTGATACATTGCGTAAACATCTGAGGCAAATTGTGGCTCATAGGTACAAACGCTTGCCGGGGCATGCAGAACTCCCGGGGGCACGTCCCAGCCGGTATCAAGTTCTATTTTATATGCTTGTGAGTAGTTGAGCAGCTTATTATCTCCCTTGTGGAAATTCTCAAGACATCGCTTGAGCTGTTCCTTCGTACATTCGGGGTTCAATCCGAAGAAGGTAAAAGGAAACTCGCCGCCGTGGTTGTTCATTTGAGAAGGAAAGAAATACATTTCCGGTTTGCCGTCAGCACCCACTCTTTTTGCGTGTTCGTCACGGTGGTGGATATGGTGGGGAAGAGGACCTTCGTTATCAAAGAACTTCGAGAACATGGGCCACTTGTGATATTTATTCCAAAGATCTCCGATAACCCTTTCTCCCAGCTCTTCGACAAGGTCACGCAAAAGCATCCTTTCTGTACCATCCTTGGATACAACATAGCTCAATCCTTCGTCATCGGGCGTGTTAGGACCATTTTCCGCCCACGTGGTTGAGGCAAACCAACGCTCGTCAATGCCTCCGCGCTCAAGTCCCAGCACATAATAATCGTCCGGGTGGAGCTTTATTCTTTTTCCGGGACGGCAGAAACTGCGTGGAACCCAGGTTGGGGCAAGTCTAAGTATGCCATTGCCTTCGGTTAAAAGTTTTTCGCTTAATTTCATTTTAATTTCTCCTTTGGGTGTTTTTGAGATAAATCTATTGTATCTACAATTTAATTATAGTATAATATGGTTGCAAAGCATATTTTTTTTATATTTTAAAACATTGTTTTCGTACCGAAAGGAGCATAAACAATATGGATATCAGGTTTAATAAGAAAAAGCTGGCTGAGTTCTTAGAGGACGTTTACGTTATACTTAAGACTCCCATAAGTATATTCGACTCTGACTTTCAGTTCGTTACGTCGTGCCCGCCGCCCGGCTACCTTACCGATTTTTGTAGTATGATAAGAGCTAGCGAGGCTCGGACCCAACTGTGCAAAAGATCGGATGAAGAGTCTTGCGCTCTTTGCAAAAAAAACAACCGCACATTCTCTTATCTTTGCCACGCCGGGATTCGTGAAACGGTAGTACCGATTTTATTTGACGGTAGTGCGATAGGATATATAATTTTCGGTGAATATAAGATAAAGGGCGTTAAAACCGATATCAGGGAATATGCGCGGAAAAACGGTATGGATGCCGATGCTTTATCCGGTGCGTACGAGTGCTTGACATCATTGACCGAAAAAGAGGTTGAGTCTATGGGACGCATTCTTGAGGCATGTGTGCTCAAATTCTGGATGTCGGATGCCATTCTTTTGCGGACCGAAGATATCGCTGATAGAATAAAACAATTTATAGATGAAAATATCTATGAGCCTCTCACGGTTGATGAGCTTTGTAAAAGTTTTTTTATCAGCCGTCAGCGTCTTTATACAATATTTAAGGACAATTTTAATACAACGGTGAAAAAATACATACTCGAAAGAAAGCTCTTGCGAGCAAAGCAGCTTTTAAGAACGACAGATTACAGTATTACCGAAATAGCAGAAAAAACGGGCTTTGCCGACTATAACAACTTCATTCAACGCTTTCGTCATATTGTCGGAAAAACTCCGCTTGAGTATAGACGTGAGTAAAAACAAAATGGTTAGAAGGTGTAAGGAAAAGAAAAAAGCACTTTGCTGTTTAGGCAGAGTGCTTTAATGTTTTTAATTGTTTTTTCGTTGCTAAAGACAATAAATATTAAGTCAAAAGCTTTTGTTGTTTTCGTTTAAAATGATATTGTCTTACAACAAAATATGTTAATTAGTTGGACACGTAGGGAAGAAGAGCCATCTGACGAGCTCTCTTAACTGCTACGGTAAGCTGTCTCTGGTGAAGAGCGCAAGTTCCGGATACGCGTCTGGGGAGGATCTTTGCTCTCTCGGAAATAAACTTTCTGAGCTTTGCAACATCCTTGTAGTCAATGCCGTCTACCTTATCCTGGCAGAAGATACAAACCTTCTTTCTTCTGTGCATAGGACGGAAGG
>CAYRJG010000119.1:0-7046 GCA_964424525.1 uncultured Ruminococcus sp. | reverse complement strand
GGTACGCACGGTGGTGTGGGAGGTCGGCGGTTAATCACCGCCTCCTACCCGATTGGGCTTTCTTAATGAGACAGCCCCTTTTTGTATGAGAAGAGCTTTAAACTTCTAAAAACAAAAGAAGCGATATAAGCTTTGCACGCTTGGAAATGCTATTGAGCTCTATATATTCGCGATTGGTGTGACAGCATCCACCAAGTCCGCCAAGACCGCAAATGGATGTTACACCTGCGGCTTGAGTATAAGCTGAATCGGATCCACCGCCCGAGTGTACGGGGATTAGTTTTCCAAGATCGTAATCGTTGCTGATTTCGTTAAATTTTTGAAATAATTCATTTGTGTCTTCGTTAAATTCCATTGGTAAACGTTTGCCCATAAGTGTAACTTCGCTAGTCGTATCACCTATAAAGCTTTTTTGGGCAATTTCGCATACGGCTTTATCGGCAATTTCTATTTCTTTATTAGTGGAAAGACGCACATCTATGGAAAAAGAACATTTGTCGGGGATTACATTGAATGCAGTGCCTGCATTGATTATATTACAACTGTAGGTAATGCCGCCTTTTTTACTGAGATTTTGTAGTGATACTATTTTATTTGCGCATTCCAAAATGGGATTTTTTGTTTCAAAATAATGAATTCCCGAATGTCCACCCTTTCCGGTAACATCAATTTGATAGCGAAGAATTCCTCTTCTTGATATAACAACTTCATTATTTCCCGACGTTTCACAATTTATTGCATATGGAAAGCCAACGGACATATCGTGAAAGAACTTCAATTTATCTTCGCCGCCAAGGATATTTGAAATTTCTTCATCGGAGGTAAGTAAAAGTCTTATATGCTTTTTGTATCCGATGTTGTGCAAGGCATACATAGTGAGCAGTGCAATTGCGATGCCGCCCTTGCAATCGATAGTTCCTGGACCGATCATACGATCACCCTCTATACGCACGGCAGGGGAACCAAATGTTCCTTTTTTATGTACCGTATCGGTATGTGCCAGCAATACTGCTCCTTTTTCATTACCTTCGTTCATTTCTATAGAAAGAAAATCACCACATTTTGAAAAGCGAGTTCTATAAACAGAAAAACCTTCTTTTTGCGAAAAAAGCGAGATATAATCGAGCATTTTGTCAATTTCAACTTTATCATAAGCCGTCGCTTCGAAATTGCAAATATCAAATAAAAATTTTACATAATCCGGAGTACGTGTATTAATGATATCTAAAATTCGATTTGTGTTCATTTATAACAGACCTTTCAATAGTGGATTATATAATATTATAATAAAGAAGAGCATATTTGTAAAGAATTGCTTTTCACGTGCTTGCTATATTTTAAAAAGTATGCTAAAATAATTTAGAGGTGATTATTATGGAATTTTTACAGTTACGATATTTTTATGAAACTACACGAACAGAGAGCATTTCCAAAACAGCAAATAGGTATATGGTTCCGGCATCATCAGTGACAGCGGCTATAAAAAGATTGTCTGTCGGGGGAATATTTCAAGAATTGGATGAGGTTGTAGAAACGATATCCTGAAAAGAGAAGGATAGTCGAGAGATTCGAATTCTCATACGCGCTTTTCGCGTTGCGGTAACCGATTACATAATTAAGTATAAGGAAAAGTATGTTAATGCAAAATTCATAAGTTGATAGCATTAGGCGCGGCTATTGGAACAGCGGGAGAGCGTTAGGTGTCTGCTAATAGCGGAATACTGCCCTCAACGTAACAGATTTTAAAGAACAGCAAACAGTATGTGTTTATTATAAAAAAGATTCCGCATTTGGCAACATCGGAAAAATTATTGAATTTTTAAGAAACGCATAAGTAAAAGATTGATTTTTTCTTGTATATGTGGTAATATAATATTATATTATTGTGAGGTGATTTTTCAAGAATGTATTATTTTTCATTACCTTATTTTTTATATATCTTTATTGCTATCGGTGCTGTGATAGGATTATATTTCCTTTTGAAGCGCAAATCTGACAAAACTAAAAAAATTGTAATATTTTCGTTGATGCTGGCGAATTTGTTTCAGCACCTGTTCAAATTTTTGATATATCCTCATTTGTGGGGGCAGGGGTTTTCGGGCTTAAATACTGCATATAATATGTGTGCGTTTCTTATAATTTCTACACCGTTTATATATTTGTTTGGCTCGGAATTATGGAAAAATTTTATTACCTATATAGGTAGTGCGGCAGGTATTTGTGCGATATGCGTTCCGTACTGGTTTACGGTGGATACAGCTTTTGGATGGGAAGCGATTAGGTTTTATCTGTGTCACATCCTTTTGATAGTAACATCTATATTGCCGGCACTTCTTGGTATTTACCGTATTAATTGGCGCAAGTGCTGGAAAATCCCTTTCTTGTTTTATTTGGCGTTGATTATAATAACTTTCAACGAGATTGTTTGCTTTATTACAGGTCTTTTTGACGGTGGTGGAAATTTACTTGCATACTTGAAATCAGTTAACCCATGTTGGGCGTTTGGACCACTTGAAGGCTTTGAATGGGTGGGAAATATTGTGGCAGTTTTTACTCCGGATATCTTTCTTCCTCGCGGTGGTGGAGCGTATGTTCCGATACTGTGGTATGCGTTCCCGCTGTATTTCATTATAGCAGGCGGAACTTTATTACTCGGTGCAATATTTGATAAAGAGCATTTTCGAGCTGATATGACATTTGTAAAATCAAAAATAATCAATTTAAAATCAAAAGTTTTGGATAATTTCAAACAGGAGAAATGATTTATGAAGGCTGATTGGATATGGCTTTCTCAAAAAGCGGAGGTTGATAAGGATATTTATGCCGGATTCAAAGCAAATTTCAAATCCGAAGCAGGAAAAAAACTGACGCTTAAATTGAGCTGTGATAGCTTGTTTGTAGCGTATATAAACGGTGAGCTCGTTGGTTTTTCCGGATGTGCCGATTATCCGCATCATAAGCTTTATGATGAGATTAAATTGACAAAAGTTTGCGACGGATATAATGAAATTTTCATATTCGTGTGGTATTTTGGGGCAGACAGTCAAACCTATCTCACATCCACTCCCGGACTTTGGTTTGAAATTTCCGATGAAAATGATCTTGTTTGCGCCAGTGGAATTGATACGCTGGGACGACTTGAGGACAATTATAAGCATGGTCATTGCAAAATAATCACTACGCAACTTGGCTATTCGTTTTATTACGATAATACCATTGTTAACGGAAATCCTTTTTTGAACTGTAAAAAAATCGATAAACTTGCACCTGTTAAGCGTGAGCAAAAGAATCTTGTACTTGATGGGCGGATTCCTGTGATCTATACCGAACAAGAAGATCGTTTGCTTATAGATCTTGGGCGTGAGGTTGCAGGATATCCAGACCTTGATTTTGAAAGTCCTTGCGAGCAGGAGCTTGTGATTACTTTCGGTGAGCATCTTGAAACAGGAGAGGTATCTCGGTTTATAGATGTAAGGGATTTTAGCTTTGAATTTAAGGCTAAAAAGGGAAGAAACACCTGGTTTGTTCCGCTTCGCCGTCTTGCGGGAAGATATCTTGAGGTGCGGTTTAAAGAAAAAATTACTCCTAACTACATAGGAATGCAACACGTATATTATCCCATTACAGAGATTCAAAGAAGCTTCGATGATCCGCTTCTTCAAAAAATATATGATGTTTCGGTAAGAACGCTTAGACTTTGTATGCACGAGCATTATGAGGATTGCCCGTGGCGCGAACAAGCACTTTATGCACTTGATAGCAGAAACCAAATACTTTTCGGCTATTCAGCTTTTGAGGAGAGTGATTATGCGCGTTCTAATCTTTCGCTCATAAATCACGGTCTTCGCCCCGATGGACTTCTTTCTATATGCTTCCCGGCAGGAAGGGATCACCCGATACCGTTCTTCTCACTTGCTTATATCCTTGAGGTGTGTGAATATGCAGAACATACCGGTGATAGGACTTTGCTTGACGAAACGAAAAAAACAATTGCCACAATTATTGATACCTTTGAATCGAAAATGGATGATAATGGACTCATTCCTCAATTCCCTTATCCGTTTTGGAATTTTTATGAGTGGAGTGAAGGGAATAGTGGTAACTTAAATAGAAAAGCAGAAGATCCTTACATCAAAGATTATGATCTCATACTTAACGCGTTTTATGTTTACACCGTTGAGTTATATAATAAAACATTTGGCTCGGATTACAATGTTGATTCTGTGAGAAATGCTATTTCGCATCATCTTTATGATGAAGAGCGTGGCTTGTATAGAATTTCGGTTAATGGTAGTCTATACGGTCAACTCGGTAATGCTATTGCGGTTCTTGCAGGTCTGGGAAATGAAGAACTCATTAAAAAGGTTGCATTATGTAATGGAATGACTCCGGCAACACTTTCGATGAAGCCTTTTATTTACGACGCTCTTCTTACTGCCGGAGATGAATATAAGCAATTTATACTTGACGATATTAAGCGCGTTTATAAAATGATGCTTGATAAAGGTGCAACAAGCTTTTGGGAAACCGAACTCGGATGGGAAGATTTCAGTTATGCCGGTAGTCTTTGCCATGGATGGAGCGCAAGTCCCGTGCATTATCTTGTTCTTCTTGGCTGTGAAAAATAATTATTAAAAAAACTGTGTGGCAGTCTGCTTGCACAGTTTTTTTGTTATTTTTATTAAAACTAAAACTAATATTTTTACAAACTAATGTTTGTAAAAAGTGTCCAATAAAATTCGGCATATTTGTTGGATTAAAATGATTGACTTAATTTATATAAAATTGTAAAATTGATATATAAATATTTATATTTTCCTTGGGAGGAATGGTATGAGATATTCAAATTTCGCCGCAGAGGACGAAAAGAAATTTCTACGATTAACTGAAAAAGGAATTGCAGCAACGTTCATTTATTCAAATAATGTTTGTGCAAATGGAAAGCTTTCAAAATATGATGAAAACGACAGAAGTGTTCGTGCAATAGCCATTTCGGGTATTGTACTTGTTCCGGTGTCTTTTTTTGGTAATTTTCTCAATGTAAAGCTTGAAAAAGCGGGAAGGTATATATCGTTGCAAAACGGTGATAATGTTGTAAAATTCAAAGTGTCTGATAAGGCGTATGATGCTAATGGCAAGTGTAACGCCTTCTCAATCGCGCCAATCGAGAAGACCGGCATGGTTTATGTTCCGGTCATTGAAGCGGCAAACGCTTTGGGATTTTCAGTGGGTAGCTATTATGAAAATCGTTTTGTTGTTGTCGGTGATACCGCTGCGATAGATGAGCTTAATTCTAATGACGCACTTTCGAATGCAGGTGCATACGTTGTTTTCGGAGAATACGATGCAACAAAGTTTACTCCTGCCGATTACAAGGCGGCAAGATTGAGATGGAAGGAGCGTCTTGTTGGTAGTGAGCGCATAAATGATCTTAATAATCCTTACGTTTTGGAGAAGATAAAAGCGGTTGAGGCTGCTTGCGAAAAGTCTTGGAACACTATGAATAAGAATGGTGATCCTATTATTTTGTGGGGTGACAAGGCACCTGTGGACTCGGATGAACTTGGCACTCAGTATGCGAATATTTCCAGGATGGCAAAGGGTTATGCCACCTTTGGCAGTAAATATTATAAAAATCAAGATCTTCTTGCTGATATTATTTACGGGATGGAGTGGATGTATCGCCACATGTTTGGAGAGGCTGAAATCGCAGGAACCGGTTGGCGCGATGTTCGGGCGTTTAACTGGTGGTGGTGGTTCGTTGGCGGACCTGAGCATATAACCGATATTATGTTTATGCTGGAAGATGAGATATCGATTGAGGATAAGGAGAGGTATCTTAAATGTTATAGATGGATAACCACCATTATGTGTACTGCACCGACAAACGCAATGAGTAGAATTTGTATTTGCACAAAGGTTGCACTTGCACTTGAGGATCCATCGTATCTTCAAAAAGAGTATGAAGACTTTGATTATCTGCTTGTTCTCAAAGAAAGAGCCAATGGTCCACATATTGATTACGTAGATTATACTCACGGATTTCCGTATAATATGGCATACGGAATTCTTAATCTTGACAGAGTTTTGCTTGTTGCATCTGTTCTTTCGGGAACACCTCTTGAGTTCTCTAATCCACAGCAGTATAACCAGTTCGGCATGGCAAAATATATGTATGAGCCTGCTATGTATTGCGGTCAGGGATTTTCCATGTTTATAGGCAGAAGCCTCACTCGCGTTGGTAATGAATCGGGTGTTAGTGCCATGGTCAACCTTCTTCCTATGATAGGCGTGTTCGGAAGTGACGAAGATGCATATTTGAAAAAGTTGTTAAAAAGAAATTCAGCGTATGACCGTATACGCAATTTGGTGAGAAAGCGTTGCTCGCTTTATGATCTTGCAACCTATGAAGAGTTAATTGGCGACGATTCTATATCGTACGATAACGATTATGAATACGCACACGCTTGGTTTACGGGGGATAGATGCGCTCAGCATAGAAACGATTATGCAGTGGGAATCGCATTATCATCTAAACGACAGTTCACTTATGAATCTATTAACAGCGAAAATGAAACCGGATGGTATACCGGTGATGGATCAATGTATCTGTATACCAAATACGATGATAATGCTTATGAAACGACGAATTTTATAAGAAATATTAATATCGCATACAGATTTCCGGGTACAACGGAGGATGTGCGCGAAAGAGAAGCGCGTTCAATACTTGGACATAAGGCTTGGAAACCCTCCAAGAGTTTTGCGGGATCTATTCAGATTGAGAATAAATATCTCATTGCCGGAATGGATTATGAAAGCTTTAATTTTGAAGGTCCCGACGAAAATATCGAAAATACAGGTTACGGCACCGGGTTGGCAGTTCACGTAAATGATCTTGCTTCTAAAAAAGCGTGGTTCTGCTTTGACAACGAAATCATATCCTTGAGTGCAGGAATTACATCTACCATGAATTCGGCAGTCAATACGACGCTTGATCATAGAAGAATTGTAAAAGATGATGAATTCTCGCAGTATGTTTGTTC
>CAYRJG010000118.1:0-7055 GCA_964424525.1 uncultured Ruminococcus sp. | reverse complement strand
AGGGGTTTTTCGTTTTTGATCCCTCATACTTTATTATGGGGATATTCTTAAAAATTTCGCTCATAGTCTTACTCCTTTATTTCTTTGTATAATTCTTTAATAGCAGGGTATATCTTGCGGTATTTTTCATATCTTTCTGCATAAAGCGCGGAAAGCTCTTTATCGGGCTTAACCGTTTCTTTGATCTTAAATAATTTGTCTGTGGCGGTCTTTACGTCATCGAATTCGCCTGCTCCTACCATAGCCAGTATCGCACTGCCGTAGCCCGGTCCTTGCTCCGTGATGGGGACGTTGAGCTCAATATCAAGAACGCTTGCGAGTATCCTTCTCCACAGATTTGATTTAGCACCGCCACCGCAAAGACAGCTTGATTTTACATCAATTCCAAACTGCTTGATTGTCTCAAGATTATCCTTTATAGCGAAGGCAACGCCCTCAAGGACTGCCTGATACATATCTGCTCCTGTGGTATTCGGGCGAAGTCCCAAGAAAAGTCCCGTCGCGTTAACGTCGTTTATCGGGCTTCTCTCTCCCATAAGATAGGGAAGGAAGAATACCTCGTTTTTTCCAAGCCTCTCCTTTGATACCGATGCTTCCATTTCCTTATAATCCGTAGTGTTCAGTATCTCATCGCAAAACCACTTGTTGCAGGATGCCGCTGAAAGGATACATCCCATAAGATGATAGCCTCCGTCCGAATGACAGAAGGAATGTATCGCCTGGCGCGCGTCGCCTGAAAAGCTGTCGCTTGAGACGAATATAGTACCCGACGTGCCGAGGGAGATATTGCATTTGCCATTACCAACCGTCCCAGTTCCGATCGCGGCGGCGGCATTGTCGCCAGCACCTGCAACCACCGCGGCACGTTTGTTTATTTCGTATTTTTCGGCAAGCTCTGCCTTGAGGGTTCCGACAACCTCAAAGCTCTCGTAAAGACTTGGCATCTGATTTTCGGTAATGCCGCAAATGTCAAGCATTTTTTGCGACCAGCATTTATTTTTCACGTCCAGCAGAAGCATACCTGCCGCATCGGAATAGTCGGTGCAGTGCGTTCCCGTAAGCAGATAGTTTATATAATCTTTGGGAAGCATTATTTTACTGATTTTTGCAAAGCTTTCGGGCTCGTTCTCGCGTAGCCACATTATTTTGGGTGCGGTGAAGCCTGCAAAGGCTATATTGCCCGTGTATCCAAAGAGATTTTCTTTTCCTATAACTTCGTTAAGATATGCCGTTTCCTTGGAGGTTCTTCCGTCGTTCCAAAGAATGGTGTGGCGAATTACGTTATCGTCTTTGTCAAGAACCACGAGTCCGTGCATCTGCCCTGCAACGCCTATGCCTTGCACCGCCTGTCCGTCAAATCCGTTAAGCAATTCGGGAATAGCTTCGTCTATTGCACGCCACCAATCATCCGCATTCTGCTCGCTCCAGCCTGAGCTCGGATAAAACACGGGATATTCTTTCGTTACCGTCTTTTTTATATTTCCTCCGACATCCACGAGCATCAGCTTGACGGACGAAGTGCCAAGATCAATTCCAATAAAATATTTCATTTTTTCAGCTCTCTTTTGAAGGTTACCGTTTTCTTTTCGCCTGCCTTCAGATGTACGCAGGTGAAATCGGCAAGGCTCTTGTGCGGAATATACTCAAATCTCAAAACAGAGTAATCTGTGTCGTATTCTCCCTCGTTATGAAGCTCTGCCGTATATTCGTCAGGCCAATTTTCGCTAACCTTAGTGTAGCTGAGACCGAAACCGAACTCAAATGTGGGCAAGCCCTTAAAGAATTTGTATGTTCTGTTCTCCATGCTGTAATCCTCAAACGGTGGGAGCTCGTCGGTCGAATTGTAGAAGGTTACGGGCAGTCTGCCGCTCGGCGAGACTTTACCGAACAAAATATCTGCCAGCGCGTTTCCGCCCTCTGCACCGGGATAAAAGCACTGAATGATTGCGTTGCAACGCTCCTTCTCTTTCGATAGCGCGATGCAGCTTCCGCTCGCGTTTACGAGGATTGTGGGCTTTCCGATCTCCAATATGGTATCTATAAGCGTTCTTTGCGATGACGGATATTCGATAGTGCGCTTGTCGCCGCTGTCTGTTTCGTTATAAGCATCCCCCTGCTCGCCTTCAAGAAACGGCGTAAGACCAACGCACAGAATTACCACGTCTGCCTTTTTTGCGGCTATTATTGCTTCATTCATAGGCTGCTCTGCAGCCCAACCGAGCGTATCGCTGAAAAGATGCGAGCCACGCGCGTAAATAACTCTTGCATCCGTGCCGTCCTGTATTCCTCTGAGCAGGGTAGTGTAATGCGACGGAGTGCCGTTATAGTTAGCCAAAAGAACGCTTTTCTCATCCGCATTGGGTCCTATTACGGCGATAGTCCTTTTATCCTTGATAGGAAGGATACCGTCGTTTTTAAGAAGCACCATACTCTTTTGTGCCATCCTTCTGTTAAGGGCTACGTGTTTATCGCACTCAATTATTTCGTATGGAATTTTATCGTATTCGCAATCGGTATCAAACATTCCGAGGCGGAATCTTGCCTCGAAGAGCTTAGTAACGGCAGCCGTGATTGTCTCTTCACTGACGAGTCCGCGCTCGTGCGCCTCGCATAGCCAGAGATAGGCCTTTCCGCAGTTCAGATGGCAGCCGCTGTTGACCGCAAGAGCCGCACTTTCGGCGGCGTCGTTTGTAATCTTGTGATTTTCGTGTATATCCCTTATCGCTCCGCAATCCGAAACAAGGTAGCCCTTGAAGCCGAACTCTCCGTAGAGTATGTCGGTGAGTAGCTTTTTGCTTGCACAGCAGGGCTCTCCGTCATATCTGTTGTATGCGCCCATAACGGCAGAGGGGTCGGCATTGTCAATGCAGTATTTGAACGCCCAAAGATAGGTTTCGTACAGTTCCTTTTCGCTCACCTTTACGTCAAAGGTGTGTCGGCACTTTTCGGGACCGCTGTGAACTGCATAGTGCTTTATCGTTGCGTCTACTTTTCTGTATTTTCCGTTTCCTTGGAGTCCTCTTATAAACGCTGCGCCCATTCTTCCCGTAAGATACGGGTCCTCGCCGTAGGTTTCGTGACCTCTGCCCCAACGCGGATCACGACAAATATTTATGTTAGGTGACCAGAAGGTCAAGCCCTGATATATACCGGTATATCCAAATTTTTTGTACTCATTGTATTTTGCTCTTGCCTCGTCGGAAATGGCTACGCCGATCTCTTCCATAAGCGCGTCGTCAAAGCTTGCCGCCATGCCTATCGCTTGAGGAAATACGGTAGCAGCCCCCGATCTTGCAACACCGTGCAAGCACTCGTTCCACCAGTTGTAAGCAGGCACGCCGAGCCTTTCAATAGCGGGCGCATCGTAGCGCATCTGGGCTATTTTTTCTTCAAGAGTCATTTTTGATACCAGCTCATTTGCTCTTTCAAGATAGGTCATTTCTTTTCCTCTCTTTTTTGTGATATTGTTATTACAGCTTCATTTTAACACGCTGCACTTGACATTTCTCGCAATAACAAGTATAATTATAGACATAATTTTACCTTGGAGATAGATATGATTTATCAATATCAGCATTTTGGAATATCCGAATATTTTCACAGAGAAAGCGGAAAAAATTTTTCTTTCCCGATACATATGCACCACTCGGTGGAATTTATTGCGATTCTTGACGGAAGTATGACAGTAACTGTCGGAAATGATAAATATGAGGTGAATAAGAATGAGGGTATTCTCATTTTTCCCGAGCAGCTCCATTCGCTTGAAAGCGTGGAAAGCAAGCATCTTTTGTTTATTTTTTCCCCGGATATCATTAGCGCGTTCTATTCAAAGCATTCCTCGGAATTACCGAAAAACAGTAAGATAAAGCTTCCGTCATATCTCATCTCGCAAATTATGGAAATCAACGAGGATTCATCGATCATAAAAACGAAGGGCGTGCTCTATTTGCTGTGTGCGATCCTAGATGAGGGAACCGAGTACGTAAAACGAAAAACGATTGAAAAAGGGTTGCTCCGTTCAATTTTCGATTTCGTTGACGAAAATTTTGAAAAGAGCTGCACGCTCGATGATCTGAGCTCCGATATAGGATATAACCGCTCTTATCTATCCAGATATTTCAGCGAAACTGCGAATATGTCGTTTGTTTCATACGTAAACCGATACAGACTCAGCCGCGCATGCTACATGCTGAAAAACAGCAACAAAACAGTCCTTGAATGTGCGTTTGAATGCGGCTACACCTCGCTCAGAAGCTTCAACAGAAACTTCAAGATCTACGTTGGCACGTCGCCAAAGGAATACAGGAGGCAATAATTTTACACTATCGGCAAAATAACTCTTAAAAATAATCATAAAAAAGCTTGGTATTTTGCCGATAATGTGGTACAATATTACCGACAATAATTGTAGAGGTATATTCTGAGATATATTTCGGTAGCCGAAGTAGCGAAAAAATGGGGTGTTTCCGAGCGGAGCGTCAGGAATTACTGTGCAGAGGGGCGAGTTTTGGGTGCGAGGCTTATGGGTAAGTCTTGGGAAGTTCCTGAGGCTGCAGAGAAGCCGAAAAGAGCTACGCGTTCCGACAAAAAGTACATGCTGCTTGATGTTCTCAGGGAGGAAAAGGCAGCGCATCTTTCGGGCGGAATTTATCACAGAGTGCAGATTGACTTAACCTATAATTCTAACCATATTGAAGGCTCGCGCCTAACTCATGACGAAACTCGCTATATTTTCGAAACGAATACCGTAGGACTTTCGGGAAAAGCAGTAAATGTCGACGATATTGTAGAAACTGCAAACCATTTCAGATGTATTGATTTAATGATTGAGAATGCCCATCTTTTGCTTTCATAAAAGTATATAAAGGAGATGCATTTCTTGCTTAAAAGCGGAACAAGCCACAGCCGTCGTGATTGGTTCAGAGTAGGTGAATATAAAAAGCTCGCCAATGAAGGTGGCGGAATAGACACAACCGAGCCGAAGCATGTAAAAAAGGATATGAAAGCCTTGCTTGACGGATACAATGCAAGGTTTAATAAAAGTCTTGAAGATATTATAGCCTTTCACGTTGCATTCGAGCACATACACCCTTTTCAAGACGGAAACGGCAGAGTCGGTAGACTTATTATGTTCGGTGAATGCTTAAAGCACAATATTGTTCCGTTTATCATAGACGAGGAGCATAGCCAAAGTGAAAGGCAAGGAGGGGATCAAACTGTTCGAAGCGATTTTTAACTTGCCCGTCCCAGTAGTAATGTCGATGCGTAGTCAATGAAACCGAACGCAACTCCTCGTTGCAAAGTGAAGACACCTTGAATAAGAAAGAGCACATCAGTCTATGCTACGGTCCACAATTAGCAGACTAAAAGAAGCAATCTGTGGTCAAATTGGTTCTGATCGCAAAGAAACCAAACCGTAGTTATTGCAACAAGGTTCTTGGGAGAAAATAGAGGGTTAAAGGTTATCGAAGTGATGTGATTCGATAACCTTTTTCTTTGTTATATATTGACAAATATGTCGTTGTATGTTATAATACCCTTGCTACACAAGTTAATATTATTTACACGGTATAGGTGTGCTATTTTTACTCTTGGTAAAAATGCATACTCTTTTTCGGCATACCTTAATATCGTGTGTAGAAAACTTGTGTAGCAACAATTGGAGCTATGCATTTTTCGGTGTGTAGCTTCGGCTACACACTTTTTTATTTCAAAGGAGAAACAAATGAAAAAATTCACATCTCTATCGGTCTGCCTACTGTTGACCTTGCTCGCTTTTGCCCTCTCTGCTTGTGATACAGAAAAAGATGCATCATTTCACGAGCATCAGTGGATCGAGGCAACATGTACATTACCAAAACAATGTATGACATGCAACGAAGTTGTTGGAACCGCACTAGGTCATGTTGGAGGGATAGCGACTTGCTCCTCAAAAGCAATTTGCACAACATGTGGTGAATCCTATGGTGATTTTTCGCCACACTATTATAGCGAAGAAATAATCACGGATGAATATTTAGCATCTCAAGCAACCTGCCAAAACAGTGCCCATTATTATAAATCTTGCTCTTGCGGGGAAAAAGGAACTCAAACTTTTGCTTATGGTTCAGCTCTTGAGCACGCCGTTGTAATAGACGCTGCTAAATCGGCGACATGTATATCAACCGGATCAACAGAAGGATCGCATTGTTCTATGTGCGGCACTGTGTTAATTAGACAAAATGTAGTGCCTAAAAGTAATACCCACACAGAATCCTATGGCACATGTGTTGATTGCAACACGATTTGCAATGCATATGATGCTCTTGCATATTATGTTTTATGCAATGGAAGTCCAGATGACGCCGGCGAAGAATACAGTATCATGAATAGATATGTTTATAATCAAAGCGAATACTACTATTTCATATACACCGATATCAACGCCTCAGCACTTTCCTTTCGTATGCTGGGCTATGTATCTAATGTAGAACTTTTTGTTACAATGGATTTAACCTACAACAGCAATATACAAGAAGTGTATATGGGCTGTAAGTCATTAGGATACACCGACTACACATACGGAAAAATATATAGCAATACTTTTAGCTCATCAAATATGTATGTGTTCGATTATATATACCAAGGGAATTTCCCGTCCCTTTCAAGCAACTATAAAACTACGTTTGCAGAAGAAATAAATTTAATGCTGACCGGTATTGATCGACTTATATTGACCGATATAGATATTGGCATAACTATGCCAATGCTTGGCTTTGACAACTATTGATCTAAAACGCTTCTTAACAAATTCAGACAAATATGTTATAATACACCCACACATCCCCGTATGTGCAAAAGTATCTTAAAAAGAAGAAAATCTTTTGTAAAGGTAGGTGATTGGTATGACTAAGATTAAGGTTAAGACTGAAATCGAGGTCAAGGGTAAGGGTAAAATCCGAATCTGCCGTCGCTGATGCGATGTGAGGAGAGTGTTAGTAGCACTCTCCTTTGTTGTTGTAGGTTCTTTTCCTAAAACCGTGGAAAAGCAATTTAAATTGTGATATAATAGATTG
>CAYRJG010000117.1:0-7091 GCA_964424525.1 uncultured Ruminococcus sp. | reverse complement strand
CTCCCGGTTTCTTTGATTTTGAAGCAGAAGCACGTCAGTGCACAAGAGTTGCCGACGCGGCAATTATCGTTGTTGACGGTAAAGCCGGCATAGAGGTTGGAACAGAGCTTGCTTGGAATCTTGCTACCGAATCGGGAATCCCTAAAGCATTCTTCATTAACCGTTTCGACGATGGTGAAGCTCGTTTCTATAAGGTTTTCGGAGCTATCAGAGAAAAATACGGACTAAATGTATGTCCTATTCAGATTCCGATTATCGATGGAGATACAGTTATTGGATTTGCCAACCTTGTTGAAATGTGCGTATACACATTTGAAAAGGCAACAGGTGAATATATTCGTTCATCAATTCCCGAAAAGTTTGAAGAGGTATGTAACGAGTATCATAACATTCTTCTTGAAGCAATAGCGCAGACAAGCGATGAGCTTATGGATAAATTCTTTAACGAATTGCCTATAACAAGAGAAGAAGCGCTTGAAGCAATTCACCAGGGTATTATTACCGGTGATATCGTACCCGTATTCTGTGGAGCTGCTCTTAAGAATTGGGGTATTAAAACTTTCCTTGATACTATTGCTGAATCCTTCCCGCGCCCCCTCGCCCGTAAGGTTGAGCATCTTGTTGACGAGGATGGCAATATTACCGAAACTCCCATTGAAATGGAAGGCGAAACGGCTGTATTTGTATTTAAAACAGTTGCCGATCCCTTCGTTGGTAAAATGTCATTCTTCAAGGTCATGAACGGTGAGTTAAATAAAGATATGGTTCTCCGCAACACTACATCCGGTGTTAATGAGAAATTCAACAAGCTCACTATTATGCGCGGAAAGAAACAGATTGACGTTGAATCTCTTGCTTGCGGTGATATAGGAGTTACCGCTAAGCTTGTTAACACTAATACCAACGATACGCTTACCGCATCCTCTAAAGCAATTAAGTATGTTCCGATAAAGTATCCGAAGCCTTATATGACTATGGCCATCTCTCCCAAGGCAAAGGGTGATGAGGATAAGATTTCTACGGGTATGGCTCGTCTTCTTGAGGAAGACCTTACCATAAAATACGAAAACAATTCCGAAACGAAACAGCTTACTGTTTCAGGTCTTGGTGATATTCATCTTGATATCGTAGTTTCCAAGCTTAAGAGTCGTTTCGGCGCATCGGTTGATCTTACTAAACCGCGCCTTGCGTATCGCGAAACAATTAAGAAAAAAGTCGATGTAGAAGGAAAGCATAAAAAGCAGTCCGGAGGTTCCGGTCAGTACGGTCACGTTAAGATTACATTCTCACCCGGTGAAGCAGAAGGTCTCACATTTACCGAATCGGTATTCGGTGGATCAGTTCCCAAGAATTTCTTCCCGGCAGTAGAACAGGGGCTTCGTGAGTGTATGCAAAAGGGTGTGCTTGCCGGTTATCCTGTTGTAAATCTTGCTGCAAACCTTTATGACGGTTCATATCACGATGTCGACTCGAACGAAATCTCTTTCAAGCTTGCAGCAGCAATAGCTTATCGCGAGGGTCTTCCCAAAGCCCAGCCCGTTCTTCTCGAACCGGTTGGAACACTTAAGGTTTATGTACCCGAAAACTACGTTGGTGATGTTATGGGTGACCTCAACAAGCGCCGTGGTAGAGTTATGGGCATTGAGCCAGCGGATGACGGTAGTGAACTTCAAATGGTTCTTGCAGAAGCTCCGTTTGCGGAAATGACAGATTACGTAATAGCTCTTCGTGCCGCAACACAAGGTAGAGGACGTTTTGATTTCGAATTCATCAGATATGATGAGGTTCCGCAGAGCCTTACCGACAAGATTATAGCAGAAGCTAAAAAAGAACAGTAACTAATAAACGTGGGAGCTGTTGCAAAAAAAGCAACAGCTCTCCGCATTTAATTTGACATATCATTGGAGCATACATTTTTATGGATCAGAATAAGTACGAGAGCGCAATCAAAACATATGACACTCCTGCATATAAAAAGAGAAAACGCAGGTTTGGTGATAGAAAAGAAGGCAGGCGATTACGCACTCTTCATCCAATAGAGTCTATATCACCGTACATAATGAAAACTCGCGCTGATTCTCAAAATCATTTTGAGGATGTCATTGACATAACCAATATCGAGCATTTTCTTCAACAAAAGCATCTTGAAGGATACAAGGATATGACCTTACTTCACGTTATGCTTGCAACCTATGTGCGAATTCTTACCGAAAGACCGGGACTTAACAGATTTATCGCAGGGCAGAGAATTTTTTCAAGAAATAACATCGAATGTGTCATGACCATAAAAAAAGAACTGTCGGTTGATGCGCCTGATACAGTCATAAAAGTAGAGTTTGATCCGCGAGATGATATATACAACGTATACAATAAATTCCAATCAACCGCATTAAAAGCCAAGGCAGAAACTACTGATTTGGATGATACAGCAAAAATTCTTACAAAGCTTCCTCGATTCGTTTTAAGGGGTATAATGGCATTTTTGAGATTCCTTGATTATCACGGTCATTTGCCTAATGCGTTAATGGAGGTTAGTCCGTTTCACGGCTCGATGGTTATCACGTCAATGGGCTCAATTGGAATTCCGGCGGTATACCATCATCTTTATGATTTTGGCACCTTGCCTATATTCTTTTCGTTCGGTAATATATTTACCGCTGATGCGATAAAACGAGACGGAACACGGGAACGCCACCACTTTGTAACATTTAAAGCAGTAACCGATGAACGCATTTGTGACGGTTTTTATTATGCTTCCGCATTTAAAAGATTAAAGAGATATTTGCAGCATCCGGAGTTGCTTGAGCAGCCCCCGGAGCAAATACTTGAAGACATTGATTAAAGTATACCGCATTGCTAGGTCAGAACAATAAGTTTTGAGATAGTTAATGCGGTATTTTTTATATATACTATTGACAATGGAGCATATAAGTTGTATAATATTTATACAAGTTGAGGTGATTGTAATAAAAGAGATAGTAAAAAAGAATTTATCCGAAGAGGTTTACGAGCGGATCAAACAGGACATAAGATGTGGAAACCTATCCGAGGGATCTAAGGTCCCCTCCGAAAATTCTCTTGCCACTTCCTTGAGTGTAAGCCGCGTTGTAGTTCGTGAAGCATTAAAGAAATTACGAGATGAGCATGTGATAGTAACCTATCAAGGCTCCGGATCATATGTCGCAAATCCTAAAAACTTTCTTGATCAAACGCAGATATTTGATATATCCTTTGATGAGTTTTGCGAAATAATGGAATTTCGCTCCTGCATTGAATTTGCAGCTATCAAGCTTTGCGTTCAAAATGCAACCGATGAAGAACTTGTTTCGCTTCGAACACATCTGCAAGGAATGAAAACCAATATCGATGATCCTATTATGTTTACAAAATCGGACTACGAATTTCATCTTTCGATAGTCAAAGCATCGCATAATTCAATATTTTTAGAGGTTATGGAATCAAAGCGCGAGGAAATATTAAAATGCCTTGGTTCTATGAATAAAATTAATAGCTCTCATGCGTTTGCAATCGAGCTTCATGAAAAAATTGCGAAAAAAATTGAGAACCGAGATTCAAAAGGCGCGATAGACCTTTTGAAAAACAACGGAGAATATAATAAAGCAAGATTTAACGAAATTTTTAATTAAACAATATAAAAGGAGAAAACAGAATGAAAATCACAGCAGTTAACACCTATCTTGTTCGTCCCAGATGGTGCTTTGTCGAAATTGAAACCGACGATGGAATCACCGGTTGGGGTGAGGCAGTTATCGAAGGAAAGGCTGCAACAGTTGAGGCTTGTGTGAATGAGGTAACCGAATATATTATCGGAAAGGATCCCGCGCAGATTGAAGACATCTGGAATCTTCTTTACAGAGCTGCTTTTTACCGTGGTGGCCCCATTATTATGAGCGCGATTGCCGGCATTGACCAAGCACTTTGGGATATTAAAGGAAAGTATTTCAATGCCCCCGTGCATACACTTCTCGGAGGTGCTTGCCGCGATAGAATAAAGGTTTATTCATGGGTTGGCGGCGACAGACCTGATGATGTTGCCAGAGCTGCAAAGGAAAAGCAGGATCAAGGATTTACCGCAATCAAGATGAACGCAACCGAAGAATTGCAAATTGTTGATACATACGACAAAATTGATGCGGTTCTTGAGCGAGTTGCGTCAATCCGTGAAGTGTGCGGTAAAAAATTCGGAATTGCCATCGATTTTCACGGCAGAGTGCATAAGCCTATGGCAAAGGTGCTCGCCAAAAAGCTTGAAGAATTTGACCCTATGTTCATAGAAGAGCCTGTGCTTTGCGAGCATATGGAAGAGTTTATTGAAATTGCGCGTGCAACTACTATTCCGATTGCAACCGGCGAAAGACTCTTTTCAAAGTATGATTTTAAGCGCCTACTTAATGCGGGCGGTGTCAGCATAATTCAGCCCGACCTTTCACATGCTGGTGGCATTACCGAGGTTAGAAAAATTGCCGCAATGGCAGAAGCATACGATGTAGCTCTCGCTCCCCACTGTCCTCTCGGTCCCGTGGCTCTTAATGCTTGCCTTCAGGTTGATGCCGTAAGTTATAATGCATATATCCAAGAGCAGAGCATGGGTATCCATTACAACGTTGGAAAAACCGTTCTCGATTATGTAAATAATAAGGAAGATTTTGAATTCGTTGACGGTTATGTAAAAATGCCCACCAAGCCCGGACTTGGTGTTGAGGTTAACAAAGAGCTTATCATTGAAGAAAACAAAACTCCGCATGCTTGGAAAAACCCTGTTTGGCGTCACGCAGACGGAAGTATTGCAGAATGGTAATGGAGAAATTTATGCGTGAAAAAGTATTAAAATTAATTGAAGAAACTAAAATTGTATCAATAATCAGAGGTGTATCGGCTAAAGATGCCGTATCGGTTGCTAAAGCGCTTTATGATGGCGGAGTAAAACTTGTAGAGGTTACCTTTGATCAAAAGCATCCCGAAAACTTTTCCGAAACGACTATTGCAATTAAGAGCATCAAAGAAGTAATGGGCGATAAAATGTCAGTAGGGGCGGGAACTGTAATTACGACAGAGCAGCTTATGCTCGCGCGCGAGGCAGGAGCTGAATTTATCGTATCGCCTGATACCGACGCAGAAATAATTTCCAAAACTGTCGAGCTTGAAATGGTATCATTGCCCGGAGCATACACTCCAACGGAAGCAAAGCTTGCGCACGATTCGGGCGCAGACTATGTAAAACTTTTTCCATGCACAGAAAATTCAATTTCCTACTTAAAAGCAATAAAAGCTCCACTTTCGCACATTAAATTCTTGGCAGTCGGGGGAGTTTCCTCTGATAATGCCGCTGAATTTATTAAAGCCGGTGCTTGCGGTGTTGGCATGGGAAGCTCTTTGACTAATAAAAAATGGATTAGTGAAGGTAGATTTGATCTTATAACTGCAGAAGCTCGCAAAACCGTTCTTGCGATAAACGCATTGGAGGGAAAATAATGAGTGAGGTTGTTACTTTTGGTGAGGTAATGCTTCGTTTTAATCCTGAAGGCTATATGCGTATTGCTCAGGTGCAAAAATTCGAGGCAACACTTGCCGGTAGTGAGTCAAACGTTGCTGTTTCTCTTGCAAATTTCGGAAAAGATGTTTCTTATGTAACAAAGGTTCCCGCACATGAGGTGGGAAATATTGTATTAACTGAAATGCGCCGCTTTGGAGTTGAAACGAAAGATATAATAAAAGGTGGAAAACGTCTTGGTATTTTTTATCTTGAAAAAGGTGCATCTCAACGTCCATCAAAGGTCATATACGATAGAGCCGGTTCTTCATTTGCCGAATCAAGTGCTAACGAATATGACTGGGACAAAATTTTTAAAGAAACAAAATGGTTTCATTTTTCAGCAATCACTCCTGCTTTGAGTGATGAACTTGCAAACGCGTGTTTAATTGCTTGCAAAAAGGCAAGATCTCTCGGAATTACTGTAAGCTGTGATATTAATTATCGCAGTCAGCTTTGGTCAAAAGAAAAGGCTTGCAAAGTGATGTCCGAAATAATGCCTTATGTTGATATATGCATTAACCCCGATATTTTTGGAATTGATTTTGACTATTCCAAAGGAATTCCTACGAAAGAGGAATATAAAACGGTTGCCAAAGCTCACGCTGATAAATTCGGATTCAAAAAGGTATCGTTCAGCATTCGCGAAAGCTTTTCTGCTGATAGAAATATCTATTCTTCAATGATATATGATAGTGTAAACGATACAGCCGTTTTTTCACGTCAATACGATATTCATATAGTTGATAGAGTTGGTGGTGGAGATTCCTTTGTAAGCGGTTTGATTTACTCGTATCTTAATAATTATACTGATAAAGATGCCGTTGAATTTGCAACTGCAGCTTCTTGTTTGAAACATTCCGTCGAGCACGATTTCGCTATATCGAGTGTAGATGAGGTTGAAGCTTTGATGAAGGGAAACGCGAGTGGCAGAATTCAAAGATAACTCAAAAAACAATTTTTAAAAATAATTCTTTAAAATTGAAAAAATCTATTGACTTTTCAAAAATATTCTGCTATAATTTAGTGGTCGCGAATAAAACACGATCACTAATCTTGGAGAGATGGCCGAGTTGGTCTAAGGCGCACGACTGGAAATCGTGTAAACACTAACCTGTTTCAAGGGTTCGAATCCCTTTCTCTCCGCCATAAAAAATCCTCCCAATCGGGAGGATTTTTTTGTTGTCGTTTCTGATGGCAGAGTTTGATGTAAAACATAAAATAACATTCGGCGACGGGAGAAATCCCGCCGCTTTTTCTACGAATAAGTTTTTATAAATCATATTTACTTAAATCCTACATAAATCGGTGCATTCTATATTGAAACTTTGCCAATATTATGGTATAATGTATTTTATAAAAGTTTAGTTTTACAGAAGGCTCAAAATTTCCGGGCAAGACATAAAAAAAGAGGATATAATTATGGCAGAAGCAGATAGAAAGAAAGCAGCGAAAGCCTTTGCTGAATATTGGAAAGACCGCGGTGACGAAAAGAGCGACAGCCAATCCTTTTGGCTTGCCCTTGTTCGTGACGTTCTCG
>CAYRJG010000116.1:0-7180 GCA_964424525.1 uncultured Ruminococcus sp. | reverse complement strand
AAGGCGTGTATGGAATCAATGCAAAGCATTGTATGGAATCCGTCGCAAGACGGTATGGAATCAAGCCGCATGAAATACACCTTCGGTGATACCATGCGCTCACGGCGATTACATGCACGCTATCGCGTGATTCCATACCAAGCCTGCGGCTTGGATAAAAAATTCGACAAGCTTCTGTCGAAACTTGTCGAATTTTTTGGTGGAGACAAGTGGACTCGAACCACTGACCCCTTGCATGTCAAGCAAGTACTCTAACCAACTGAGCTATGCCTCCGTATATAGAACACGAATATGATAGCATATATTGCTTGTTTTGTCAAGGTGTTTTTTCAAAGAAAAAGACGGGGATGCTATATAAAAACAATATCCTCGTCTGTTTTGCGTTGGGCTCTGTATAAATGCGACAGCACCGAAGAAATTTTATGTATTTTGAGATTTTATTTTCTCTCTTCTAAATACTTTTTCGCTTCGGATAGCCAGTCGGTTTGGATAAAGTCTGCGCCTCGCTTTGCAAGCCAGCCCCATCCTTTTTCAGGGGAATCTGTGAGCGATATATCATCGGTGTGATATGCCGAGATAACCCTCTTTTCGTTGTAAACGATTGAATTTACCCAGATAAGAAGTCCGCGCTCGTGCATTTTATCGATGTATTCGGGAGATATGATCTCGTCATCTTCGGTAGAAAAGAGTATTTCGGCTCCTATTTGATTGACACCGCGTGAAAGAAGCATATCGGTAACGGTATCCGTTCCTCTTACCATAGGCATAAACATAAAATCGGAAGCGTATTTCGAAACCTTTTCAAGGCTCTCATCATCGGTGAAGGTCTTTACTATTACCTGCTTTTCAACGCCAGCCTTGCGGATTGCCGCGGAGATACCCTCAACATCGGTCCAGAATTTGTCTACGTTTATGTAAGCCTTGCCACGAAGAAGGTCAAAAGTTTCCTCTAGTGAAGGGATGCTATAGCTTGTCGGAACGAGGTCGTAGTTAAGTAGTCTTATATCCCGTATCTCTTTTGCTGTGAGAGCCGAAAGCGATGTCGGATCTCCGATAAAAACCTTCTCCATTCCTGGATGAAAAATGAAATATTCTCCGTCCTTAGATTTTGATACGTCGATTTCAACAACATCAGCTCCCTTATCAAGAGCAATCTTATATGCTGCAAGCGTATTACAGGGGATGTTGGCACCGAAAGTGCCGCGGTGCGCCGCAAGAAAAGGGCGCCCCTGATTGCGTCTGTTTTCTGCAATCGAAAGCGAAAAATTAATCATTTTCTTCTCCTTTTATGATTCTGTATAATTTTTTTCGAAGATTGTCTATCAGATCTTTATTGTTCCTTATGCGCACGTCAAATTCAAGTCCGCCACAGCAAACAGTGCTTTTGTTGTGAGTGTCTGCTCCGGCGGTGAGAATGATCCCGGAATTTTTTATAGCAAAATCCTCGGCTTCGGTATTTGCTTCGGGTAAATTCCCCGCATTGTAGACCTCGATTCCGTCAATTTTGTCAAGCGGAAACGCACCGGGATTTGTGATATAAGCTCTCACTCTGAACGGGTGCGCTTGAATTATCAAACCGTCGCACTCCGCTTTGACCTTTATCCAGTTATCAAGATTGTGCTCCGCAAGCTCGGGATGCGCGCGCAAAAGCTCGGGCGTAAAGCCGTAGCAGAGAATTTCTCGTCCTCCGCCTACACTATCTTCAACTCCGAACAGAATATCAAGTCCGTATTTTTCTGCCGCACGCACACATTCGCGCCAGTCCTTTTCATAAGCATCAACAAAGCTCTCCCACGGGATTTCTCTGTCAATTCCGGTGTTTCCACCGTAAAAGTGGTTTGTCATAACGCAACCGGAATATCCACCCTCGTAAAGCCCCTCTGCAAGCTCTTGGGGTGTCATAACCGCGCATTTTGAACAGGGGGATGTGTGGGTGTGCATTTGGTATTTATAGCCCATATCAATCTCCAATTTCTAAAAATGTAATAAAACAAACATATTTCGCCATAATGGAGGGCATTATTCGGTCAGAATTATGTTCTATTCATTATCATCCTTGGCAAGTCCGCCACAGAATATTCCGTTCACGCTTGCCGTACCGGTAACCTTGACGAGAATGTAATCCTCACCGTTAATCGTTCTTGTCGATATCAGGTCTTTCTTTTCGGGATTAACCTTTATCGTTACGTCTTCGGTTTCTATTACGTATCTTGTGGGTGTTATAATGTTTTTAGGTGTTACCTCGGCATTGATGCCGAATTTTTCTTCAAATGCTTCGGCGGCGGCATCACATTTCTCCTCGGGGGCGCCGCTTCCCATCAGAAGGGTTTTAACCGTGCCTTTTGTTATCTTTAACGGCTCGGGAATGTGAGATTCTTTGTGCTCGATAATCATTTCGGCAACCTGCTCGTGTACCGAGCGAACTACCGATATACTGCAATCCTCGCCAAGGCTTTCGGATATACATTCGTTAAAGCTTGCTTTTTGAGTGCTCGTTGGCATTGGCGGCTCACTTGCAAAAATTCTTTGCGTGAATTCACCGTAGGAGTCGGTCGCGCTTCTCGTATAGAAAAGTGCGTTGTAAATATTTGCTCTGCGGTCATCAAAAGCAGGGAACATAAATCCCAGCTCGGGAGAGAGAAGGGTAGGAGCTGAACCATCTATATGAAAGAGTGAATCCGCTTCGCGGAAGGAGAGTGCTTCGGGTGCATTTTTGACAGGGCATATCGCGGCAATTATGTAGGAGAAAACCTCGCTTGAGCCGCTTGTTTCTCCGTCGGACGACTTTGTATAAACATCATATACGTCATTGGCGAGAAGAATAGCATAATTGCCGTCGAATTTAACGCTTTCGATAACCCTTTTATAAAACTTTGAAAGGATTTCATCATCCGAAAGCGCGCTCTTTCTTAAGTCGGAAAGAAGCTTGTGTTCCTCGCTTTCGCTTACCTGCTTTGTAGAGAATGGAATTTCGGAAATTCTCGTTCCGATTCCACCCGTGAGAGTTTTTTTCATTACCGCAAGCAGTTTTTCAGCCGCCGCAGATTCCGAAAAATCAAGGCTCTGCGATATTTTTGACACTATTTCACCGTTTGAATTTACAAGGCAACCGACAATCTTCGGTATGTTGCTTTTCTCCGGGCTGAATCTTCTTTTTATTTCTCTTAATTCCCTTTCGGTCATTGGTATATCCTCGCTTTTGAAATCTTTAATCGTGCGTTATTTCCGTGTTCGAATTATACCATAACTTTGGGTATTTTGTCAATGCTGTGAAGGGGTTTATATAAATAAAAATTTGTTGACTTGTTGTTTTCTTAATGCTATAATGATGTTATAAAACATATCTATCATTTTGGGAGGGCATATGATAACTCGTGCAAAATGGATAACCTCACCCAAAGACACGGGCGAGGCAGCCGATTCCTTTGTCAGAAAATTTAACACGCCACCCGATAAAACCGTCAAGTTGGCAACTCTGTATGCTTCATCTATGGGTGTCTATGCGCCTTTCTTTAACGGATTGCGTGTTGGCGCGGGAGTCCTTGCCCCCGGTTGGACATCCTACAAAACGAGAGTTCAGTATCAGACCTATGATATAACATCTCTTATTAGGGATGAAAATGAAATATATATCGGTGTCGGTCAAGGATGGGCGCTCGGACAGGTTGGTGTTGCGGAAAAATCGCGCTATTACTACGCCGACAGGAAATCGGTGATAGCTCTCATCCATATTGAATATACCGATGGGGCGTGTGAAGAAATTATCACCGATACCGATTGGGAATGCTATTCCACCGAGGTTACCTATTCGGATATATATCACGGAGAAACCGTTGATCTTTCGCGCGATATCGAATACCTTGGTAATGCGATTGAATACGAGGTAAAATCGCAGCTTATTCCGCAGATAGGCGAAGACATAACCGAGCAGGAAAGACTTCATCCGATAGCACTGATAATCACCCCGAAAGGTGAGCGAGTTCTTGATTTCGGTCAGAACATGACGGGATATGTCGAGATGCACCTCAAGGCAAAGCGTGGTGAAAAAACGGTTATTCACCATGCCGAGGTTCTTGACAGAGAGGGAAATTTTTACACGGAAAACTACCGAAGCGCGAGAAACGAAAATGTTTATATTTCAAGCGGTGAGCTTGACGTTTTCAAGCCTACCTACACGTTTCAGGGATTTCGATATATAAGGCTTACAGAATATCCGAAAAATGAAATCGATCTTTCGAGCTTCGTTGCAATAGCCGTCAATTCAAACCTTAAAAGAACCGGAAAATATCACACGGGTAACCCGAAAATCAATCAACTCTATCATAATATCATCTGGGGGCAAAAGTCAAATTACCTTGATATTCCCACCGATTGCCCACAAAGAGATGAACGGCTTGGTTGGACAGGCGATGCTCAGGTTTTCTGCCGCACCGCAGCGATAAACTTCGATGTCGAGCGCTTTTTTGAAAAGTGGCTCGGAGATGTTGCCATAGAGCAAAAGCATTTTGGCGGTGCGGTCGCGGGAATCGTTCCTCGCCCTCGCGAAAATTGCTATGGATTGATTTCCGCCGCATGGGGTGACGTTGCTTGCATCGCACCGTGGGAGATATACCTCGCTTACGGAAATTCCGAGCTTCTCGAAAAGAATTATCCGATGATGAAAGACTGGGTGGATTATCTCCGTGGTGCCGGTCCCGAAGAATATCTTTGGCTCGGCGGTCATCATTTCGGTGATTGGCTTGCTCTTGATTCGTGCGAGGACTCTTACGTCGGTGCTACCTCAAAGGACTTGATAGCAAGCGCATATTTTGCGCGCTCAACCGAGCTTTTGGTAAAGGCGGGCAGGGCGCTCGGCAAGGATATGACCGAATACGAAAATCTCTATGAAAATATAAAAACCGCCTTCCAAAGCTATTTTATGGAAAACGGTATGCCAAAGTCGGATATTCGGCCGACAAGAGCGCACAAAGAAGAAAATTCATCAAGATCGGGAAGAACTCAAACTGCACTTTCACTCATTCTGAAATTCGGTCTTTGCAAGGACTGTGAGCGTGCGGCTATCGCAAAAGAGCTTAACCGACTTGTCGAGGAAAACGGCATGAGAATGAATACCGGCTTTGTCGGAACGCCATATATTTTGCACGCTCTTTCTGAAAACGGTTACACGGATACCGCCTATTCGCTTCTTTTGCAGGAAAAAGCTCCCTCTTGGCTCTTTTCGGTAAATCACGGAGCAACCACTATGTGGGAGCATTGGGATAGTCTTAAAGAGGACGGATCGTTTTGGAGCGCCGATATGAATTCCTTTAACCATTATGCCTATGGTGCGGTGTTTGATTGGATGTTCGGTGTATCTTCGGGAATAACTCCTGCTATGCCGGGTTACCGTGAGATCAATATTGAACCGCATCCTAATAAGGCACTCGGCTATGCCGATGCATCAATAGAAACCCGCCACGGCACAGTTCGTTCCTATTGGTATTATAAAGACGGTAGGGTCTGTTATGAAATCGAAATTCCCGACGGAGTGCTGGCGCATCTTGCACTTCCCGACGGTAGAAAATACGAGCTTTCGTGCGGAAAGTATATTTTTTAATAAAAGTATCGAAAAATGTTGAAAAAATTTAAAAAATATGCTATACTTGATTAAAATCTATTAACGGAGCTGACGTTTATGAAACCAATAAATTCTGTTGAAGAATACAATGAGAGAATAAAGCGAGTTCTCATTACCGAAGAAGAAATAAAGGAAGCTATCGCAAAAGCGGGCAAGGAAATTGACAAGCTTTACGATGGAAGACCTATCCTTCTTGTAAGTGTACTTAAAGGCGCATTTGTATTTATGGCAGATCTTTGTCGCGCGGTTAGCGTTCCTTGCGAAATCGGATTTATGTGTGCAAAGAGCTATTATGAGGGGACAGAGTCCACCGGTGTTGTAAATATCACAATGGATCTTGACCGTGATGTTAAGGGTTATCACCTCGTTATTGTCGAGGATATTATTGACACGGGTAGAACTCTAAACGATATTATCAAGCTTCTTAAGCGTCGCGATCCTCTTTCGATTCACGTTGTTACCCTTCTTGATAAGCCCTCGCGCAGAATAGTTGAACTTAAAGCAGATTACTCGCTTTTCACTATTCCGGACCATTTTGTTATCGGATACGGTCTTGATTGCGGAGAGTATTACAGAAATCTTCCTTACATAGCCGAGTATGGCGAATAATGCTTGTATAGCAAAAATCAAATAAAAAACCGAGCTGAATGTTTAAAAAAACATTTGACTCGGCTATTTATTATATATTATACTAATATAATGTAAATACATTCTTCTTATTATCTATAATACCCTCACGGCGAAGCTTGCTTATTTCGGCAGAAAGTCCGCTTCTGTCTACCTCCAGATAATCGGCAAGCTCTTGGCGGTCAAAAGGAATCTCGAAATGCGAGCTTCCCATCCGCTTTGCCGTAAGAGAAAGGTAGGTAAGTAGCTTTTCGCGAGTTGAACGCTTTGAGGTTACTTCTATTCTACGGTGAAAGGAGATGTTTTTCTTTGCAAGATCGCGCATCAGATTGAATATAAGTCGCTGGTGAAAGCCGCAACTGTTGTGGCAGGTGTGAATGATATGCGAGCAATCGATAAGCATTACGTCACTCGGTTCGGTGGCAATAACCGAAACGGCAAGAGAATCAAAATCCGCACAGGCAAATTCCTCGGCAAAGATTTGCGAAGGAGAGCTTTCCTCAACGATGCTTCTGTTTCCGTAATAATCCACAAGCACAGTCTGCACCTCGCCCGAAAGCACGATTCCTATATATTTTGCCGCGCTGCCTTCGACAAAGATAGTATACTTTTTATCGAAATGCTCAACTCTTGCGCCAAGACAGCCGAGCATTTTTAAAAGGTTTTCCTCTTCTATTTCATAAAAAAGAGGACATTTTTTTAAAATTTCCAAATATTTTTTCAAAATTTTCTCCTTTTGTTGAAAATTCAACATACTTTCCGAAATAATTATACTATAATAAAACCGTAAAATCAAGGAGAAAACGAAAATGAAAATAGCTTTTTTTGATACGAAGTCGTATGATAAACCTTCATTTGATAAATATGGAGAGAAATACGGAATAAAATTCAAATATTTTGAAACTAAGCTAAACGAGGACACGGTTGACCTTGCAC
>CAYRJG010000115.1:0-7197 GCA_964424525.1 uncultured Ruminococcus sp. | reverse complement strand
TATCTCCCCAGGTTTCCTTGAGAATCTTGGTTCCGTCAAGAACATACTCGTGCTTAACACCGTTTACAGTCTTGCTTGTTCTTATACCGTTAGCATTGTAGGTGTAGGTATTACTGTCAAGGGCAACCGTATTATACCATTTTTTTAAAAATAAGTCAATAAAAAACTCCGCACCTCAAAAGAAGTGCGGAGAAAATTTTGTATTGTTGTTATTTTGTGTATTCAATTATTACATCGGTTTCTGCTGGGAAATTATCAATATACCAATAATCAATTGACCGACTTTTTCCTTGGCAATCAAACACATACGTTTCTTTTGTGGGAGTTATCCCATTGACTGTAAATGAATAGCCTGTATAGCACCAACCCCGAATCGTTGTGTTATACTGATTGTAAGGAAACAAAACGAATTGATCAGAATCAAAATCAAACTGTTGGGGATTACCGTTTAGCAAGAACATAGAGGGCGAATCTAACCATATTTCTTCAGAATAACCATAAACACTATACTGCCCTTTTTCGTTTGTAATAAAACATACTGTTACCAGAGTGTCACCGGATGACACAAAAGTCATTTCGACTATGTCATCAATATATACTTTGTTGAGCATAGTTTTGGGGGTTAATGTTTGTAAGGTTTCCGTTGTTGAATCGGCTCTATACATCAGGGCTTTTTCTGGTGTGTCTTGCCATGTATCGCCAGAATGTGAATACCCTTTTTCGGATAGATCATAAACAACTTTAATGCCACTAATAATAATTAAACAAACGACAATTATTATCAAAACTTTTTTGTTCATAAAGGTTACCTTTTTCTTATTTGTTTGGTAAATAGCTGAGTCTATTCAATATGGTTGCACAAATACCGGGGAGTGCTCGGGGAGACGCTGACAAAGCAGAGACGGCACTTATTAAAGCAGGAGCGAGAGTAGGCAGTATCACACAAATACCTACTACGGTAATGGCAATTGCAAGTTTGAGCCAATGTGAAATCGATACGTAAAGTCCTGTGGTAAACTCAAATTTTCCGTCTTTGGTTATATAAGATATTATAATTGAAAAATAACTTTTTTTCCAATCTATTCCACGCATAAAACTTACTTTGTGACCTGAAATTGTTAGCCCTATTGTAGTGTCTAGCTTTCCATCCCAGGCGAGTTTAAAGCTTACTCCCTTAAAACTAGTTTCAATGCTGGATTTAGAATGCTTTTTATATCCTTTTGTTGCTGCGATTTGCAAGAATAGTTGTACATCTAGCCCCCATCTACCTTTGGGAATAAGATCAAGCCTACCATAATTATTCACTTTGCTGAAAAACTTGTTCATTATCCAAGCAATCCAAGTTTCTTTGGCATAGGATTTAATGCTATCCTTTATACTTGAAGATGCATAACCGCATTCATCAATGAAGTTAACCGGATCATTGTAACAATAGTGCCAAGGAGAATAAGATCCAGAAGCGACAGTTGCAAAATGCAATCCCATATCGTCAGAATTAATGAATTTTGATGTGAATGCATCATAATATCTACTCTGTAGATAATACAGCCCAATTTCCTGGTCGTAGTAGTATCCTCTGTATCTGTACGGGTTAACTCTTGCAATAATACCGGTGTTATCGGATACTATTGTGCAAACACCCCAGGCATCGTAGGTATAACTTGCAACAACCTCGCCCTTGTTGTTTGTAATGGCAATAATATCACCCTGCAAGTTTTTAAGGAAATAGTAAGCGTAATCGTTGTAGATAATACCGCAAACGCTGTCCTCGTTGTCATAAAGAGGAATAAGAGTGTTATCTCCCCAGGTTTCCTTGAGAATCTTGGTTCCGTCAAGAACATACTCGTGCTTTATGCCGTTTACAGTTTTGCTTGTTCTAATACCGTTTGCATTGTAGGTGTAAGTGTTGTCATCGAAGGACTTAAGCTGACGCCCTTTTTCCCAAGTCAGGGTATGACCGAGGTAGCTCGTCGGGTTGCCCTGAGCATCGTATTCAATAGATTCGCCTTCAATACCTGTGAGTAGGTCATGCCAGGTGGAATCATAGAAGTAGGTCTGACCGTTCTTCGAGATAATATTGCCGTATGTGTCATAAGTCATACTGTTTATAATATGACCGTTAAGACGCTCGGTAAGAAGCTGTCCAAGGGCATCATAAGTGTACTCTGTAGTACCGTCTACGCTGTCTACAACCTTAGTGATGCGCTCTTCTGCATCATACTCATACTCAATAGTTCTTCCGTCGGAGAGAAGTATTCTGCTTACAAGCTGAGTAGTGGGAGATGATTTGAGCTTGCCTGTTTTTGTATGCTCCTCGGTAGCAGAACCCTTAACGTACTCAAACTGACGGGAGATGAAGCCGCAGCCAAGCTGAAGCTCGTCAAATATCTTTCTGCCGAAACTGTCTTGCTTTGAGTGCGAGTTTACTTTATCTTTACCCGTGTCGAATTTAACAATAGTCTTATTATCATTCGTTTCGAAGTTATAGACGAAGGATTTGCCGTCTGCCGAGGTAATAATCTTTTTGGTAATATTACCGTCGGAGTCATAAATATAACGGATATCGTCGGTTGCGGTTCTGCTTACAACGCTTTCACCGTCAAGCAGAATATTATAGGTAATTGCTTGAATAAGCGAGCCTTCGCTATATATATAATTGTACTCTTTTTCGGAGCTAATGTCAATAGAACGGACAATATTTCCGTTACTGTCATAGAAGTACTTATAGTGCGAAACGAGTGTGTCATCTATATTGAACCACTTTTCATCTATGAGCTGACCGACACTATTGTAGGTAGCGGTCATCTTATCTCCGTTTGCGTAAGCAATTTCTTTAAGCCTTCCGTTGCTGTTCTTATAGGTATACTTAATAAGCGATTCATCCTTACCGTCTATACCTATAGATTCAAGATTATGGAATGCATTGTATTTGAGTGTGTACTTCATTCCGTCACCGCGAGCGATTTCGGTCATATTATCAAAGGCATCGTGAGAATAAGAAACGTTTGCAATTTCGGCACCGTCTGCATTTTTACTTATTACCTTTGTGATTCTGCCGGAGCTGTCATACTCATAAGCCGTTTTGTTTCCGCATCTGTCGGTAACTTCTTTATTGCGAGAGGTATTTGCCTCAACTTCATAGATAGTTTTGTTACCTCTTGCATCGGTTTCGGTTATAAGATCGTTTCCGTTTTCGGTATATCCAAACGAGCGATAAATAGTTCCAAACTCTCCGTCGGTAAAGGTGGTTTCGGTTAGTGTGTTGCCAAACGAATCGGTTACCTCGGTAAAGTCTTGAACTTCTTCGGCATCGGCGGCAGTTGTTGTATCTACATCTTCATATACTGCATCAGCATCCTCCTCCTCTGCTTCTATTACAAAGTCATTTGCGGTAAGATCTGTTTCGATACTGTTTCTTATAAGCTGGATGTCATCAAAGAAAGCCCTTCCGCGGTTGTAGTTATATTCGCAGAAGATATCGATTTTATCTACGGATTCGAACCTCTCTTTAGAGAATTGAATAGATGCATATTGCCATACGTCGATAGAAGGGGAGAAATTCGCTTCGTGAGTTTCGGTTGTACCGTCGGAGTAATGTAGAACCGCTTTGAGTCTGAACGTGGAAGAGTAAGAGCCGTTTCTTTCGTGATCGAAAAGAGCGGTTCCCTTTGCCCAACCCGAGAGAGTAAAGGTTTCTCTTACGGAACGGTCGTAAATAGGATATATGGTCTGCTTGCAAAATCTTATACCCGGAGCATCATTATTTGTAAATTGAATAAATCTCCTTAAATCGAAACCGGTAGCAGCTACTATTCTGCAATTTTCCGAACGTTCAGTCCAATACTCGGTGTTCATTGAAAGGTTGCCGTTCTGGATCATGTTGTAGTCATTTGCGAACGGGTTGTTTTCAAGTTGGGGTGCGCATATGTATACAAGTCCGGCACCGTCAAGGACAAATTCAACTCCAACCGATTGATCTGTGTCAATCTTTAAGGGGGCTATAAGTCTGATATACTGTGAATTTGGGCTTGTGAGTTTGTTACTCGTTGTAAGCGCGGTTCCGTCGGATGTAGAAACTCTTATGAATACACCTGAATCATTTCCGTCAAACTGTCTTGCGACCTTTACGTAAGCGGACAACGTATATTCACCGGCGGCAAGCGAGAGGGTTTTTTGTGATACGGTATTGTTTTTTGCACTTGAGTCGGTTGCTTCAATCGCCATTGCATACTTCACAAACTTATCTTCAAGTGAAGTAATATACATATTGGTACAGGCAGCACAGTCGCTTGCTACCTCCCAATGTTCGGTAGAACAATTTTGGAATGTGTGGTTGTAAAGAAGGTTGGGAATGGTGTGAATGATATTTGTGCCGTTAGCTGCATATGGGTGAATCCCGTTTGATGTGTCGGTGAATCCCGAGTTTCCGATATCCTCTGAGTGCACGTAATTGCTGACTATATTTCCGTCATCGTCGAAGGAGTAAAAGGTTTTAATAACGTTAGAATTTTCGCCGGTATCATCAAGCTCCGTAGTTGTTACGAGCGTTCTTCTTGAGGCTGCGGAGTAAGAATATTCGGATTTCGCGCCTTGAACGAATTCATTGTTTTCGACACCGTATTCGGTTATCGATATTACTCTGTATCCTTCGAAGGCGTAGGCGATCTTGTATACGTTATTGTCGGCGGCATCTTTAATAATTACAGCGGTCGGCTTATCTAAGGTATATTCAATGATAGCCCGGGTTCCGTCGGGGTAAGTTATGCCGGATAGATAGTTTTCGGTGTAGGTATACTGAATTGAAGAGCCGTCAGGGGCTACTATTGAAATAAGGTTGTTTCCCGAATATACGAATTCAAAGGCTCTGCCGACTCCGTCTACAACGGAAGTGATTCTGCCGGAGGTGTAGTTGATTTGAGTATTGTTGTTTTCGTTAATAATTTTAACTAATCGTTCATCGGAGAAGAGAAGCTGTTCATCACCGATTTTCAATATCGAATCGGAGCTGTTGTAAGACATATCGCGGTTTTCATTTTCGTATGTGCCGTTATCCTGCAAAGTAAGAATCGTTTCCGCACCGTTTTCATCGGTGTAAATATATTCTGAACCAACCATGCACATGCTTTGCATGATATTAAGCTTGAAGCCACAACCGACATTCATTGTGCTGAAATCGGCAACGTTAAGCTTGACATCGGAATTTTTTGTATATTGCTTATCGTGTAGAATGCTGTTATAAATATGCTTTGTGGTTATTGGCATTCTGTTTCCCGCCCAAGCAAAGTCGGTAGAATCAAAGGCGAGATTGCCGTATTGAAGGTCTATAGCAGCTTGTCCGAACCTTCCAATTGAGTGGGTGTGTGATCGATAAGATGTATTAACTGCGTAATTTGGCTCGTAGGTGATTTCGAGTTGCGGTGCATCTGTGCCGTGATTAGCTCCTAATATAGTGATGTTATTGTTGGTAGTTTGCGTTTCGTCAATAAGCTTCAATACAAATTTGTTGTTATATGACTTCCCGTTATTGAGGCAGTCTATAAATTCGGTGATGTCAAATTTGTATGAAACGATATTTTCTCCGTCATCCATCAGTGAATCAAAATCTATGAGATTGCCGGTGATGGTGGGCTCTTCAGAGCCATCTTCAAACGTTCCGTCAACGTGATAAAGACCAATAAACGCATCTTCGGATGTTACACCATTGTTTTCAGCACTGTTTACGGTTCCGCGCACAGTAAGCATCGCTCTCTTAATTCGAGAGCTGAGAGATATAGCGGGATATGTAATTTCCATATACATTCTGTGATAAGAGTACGTATTTGCATCACTATCTTCCGGGGCAACGCCAACCTTGTGGGTGCTTGAGCTAATAAAGCCGCTTGTTGCATCCCAACTGTAAGTTTTAAGAAGCGATGTGCCGGAAACCATAATTTGCGGGTCAATGATTACGGGGAAGGAGCGTTCCTTGGTATTCATCCACTTGTCATCTGCGATAATGGTAAGGAGCGCATCTCCGTTATCTTCCGTGGAGAGCTCATAACTTACTTCTTTAGATGTAACGTTGTTATTGTCAACCATGAACGGTGCGGGAATGTGGAACACCTCTTTATCTGATTCAACATCTATAAAGGAGATTTTTTTCTTTTTTGAATCAAGAGTTGCTCTTACATTTTCGCATTTAAGAATAAAGGGGTAACTATAAGATTTATTCATTCCGTTTATGATGATGTTTTCTTTGACACCACCGGGTTCAACAGCATACTCGTAAATCGAATTGTTTTCGATATCGGAAAAGCTTATAATTTTTCTTCCGTTTTTTGAATTAGCACGGAGATTTTCGACTTTAGGTTTCCTACTTTTATCTTTGCTATTGTAATTTCTCTTTGCGAGAACGGTTACTTTATGCTTCCCCTGTTCGATGCTGAAGAGCTCATCGTTATTTTCTTCATTATTGAATTTAGCGATAAAGCTATGCCTTCCGCAAACGAGGTGCTTTCCGTCCTCGTCTTCCGTGAGAGTGTCCTCAATATCGTCGTACTGCCCGACTTCCTCATCAAGCACGTGTACGTCCGATGCGTAGAACACTTCCTGTTCTGTTCCGTCGCTCATTTTAAATCTTTTCTTGTTTTTTCCTCTGAATCCGGGAATCTCGCCTACACGAACTGCCTTAGGCTTATCATTTTTTGCACTTGTAGGCTCTACGGTAGGCTTGTCTTTTGCGGTAAGCTCGTTTTCAGCCTCCACAGGTTCGTCTGATGTGGGATACAACTCAACATCATCATTAATTCTTTTTTCTTCCATTTGTTTTCCTTTCTTAGTGGTAAAGATATAGTTTTTTGCAGCCGCATGTTTATTATAAAAACAAACCACGACAACCTGTGTCGTGGTTAAAATAAAATGAAAAAGATTTTTTGTTTGCATAAAAAAAGAGCTATGAAAAAGCGAAAGTGCCGATTCATAGCTCTTTTATATTTTTCTTTTTAAAGTTTTTGCTAAGCTTTTTTCAAAAAGCGACCTGTTTTCACGTTTCTTAAGCTTCCGGCTTCATCGTGGGGATTTCATTTCTGATTTTTATGTAACCCTACGTAAAGCCGATTTTCCCTTTATTTTGCGGGCTTTTTTAAGTTTTGTTTTTACGCAAATCTTTGTAGGTCTACGTACAGACCGTGCAAATTGGCGTAAAATTGGTGTCAGATT
>CAYRJG010000114.1:0-7223 GCA_964424525.1 uncultured Ruminococcus sp. | reverse complement strand
CTGTTGAGGAGGTTGTTTCCGAAACAGACTTTATCGAGGCGGAGGCAGAGAGAAAGAGAATCGAGGTTCTCCTCTCCGGTCCTTACGATAAGAATAACGCCATAGTTTCCTTCCATCCCGGTGCAGGCGGTACCGAGGCGCAGGATTGGGCATCCATGCTCTACCGTATGTACTCGCGCTGGGGCGAGAAGCGCGGATTTAACGTTAAGCTCATCGACTGGCTTGACGGTGATGAAGCAGGCCTCAAGTCTGCAACTCTGATGTTCGAGGGTATGAACGCTTACGGCTATCTCAAGAGCGAGAACGGCGTTCACCGCCTTGTACGTGTTTCGCCCTTCGACTCGTCGGGCAGACGTCACACCTCCTTTGCATCGGTTGAGGTTATGCCCGAGTTTGAGGACGACGACACCATTGTGCTTCGCGACGAGGATCTCGACATCACGGCACACCGTTCGTCAGGTGCGGGCGGTCAGCATATCAACAAGACTGACTCCGCTATCCGTATCGTTCATAAGCCTACGGGAATAGTTGTCGGCTGTCAGACCGAGCGTAGCCAGCTCCAGAACAAGGAAACCGCCCTCAAAATGCTCAAAGCAAAGCTTATGGAAATCAAGATTCGCGAAAAGCTTGAGCGCATTGAGGACATCCAAGGCAACAAAGCAAACATCGAGTGGGGAAGCCAGATTCGCTCCTACGTCTTTATGCCTTATACCCTCGCAAAGGATACGAGAACCGGCTACGAGGACGGTAACATCGACTCGGTAATGGACGGAGAAATAGACGGCTTCATTAATGCATATCTGAAGCACCTCTCGGCAAACCCGGAAGGATAATTTTTGTAATTCAAAACCTATAAATTTATCAAGAGGAGGGTAGCTCAAGTTTTTTGAACTTGAGCTACCCTCGATGCGTTAAGGGGCTAGGGGGATCCCGCGCGAAAATCTTCGAATACTCTTTGCACGCTAAAGCACTATTGCGCTTGACACGATGTGTCTTGTGGCGACTTTGCCGCCACGCGTGCAGAGCAATCTGCGCATTTGCACCGATGAGCAAGCTCCTCGATGCAAATTTGCTTGATTATAGAAAATGACTCTAATTTAAAGGAGAAATTCGTAGAATTTCAACCACATACTATATTTTCTTAGCTCATTTGTATAAAAGTGAGCTTTTTTATTCTATTTCGGTCATTTTCGGTTGCGCCCAAATGCGCCAGCCCCTTGCTTTGTAAATCTAATTTTTATTAAGTCGATGTACTCGGTTCGACAAGCTTTTGCAAATTGGAGCCTTAATCCAATTTGCAAAAGCTTGAATGTCGCCCCTCGATATGTTTGCATTTATTCACGGGCGACTGGGGGCTTCTTGGACTCCAAAAGGACGCTTCGTTCACATTTCGCATTTTTTCATTCCCACGGAAGGGGCTTGTCGCAGATTATTTCGGTGAGGTCTTCTTTTTTGCAAACCACGAAGGTGCGGCGGTCACCGAGCTTTGAGGAGTCGCAAAGGAAAACCTTTTTTCGAGCGCGCGAGAGCATTGTGCGGCGCAGTGCGGTTTCCACCTCGGAAACGTCGCTTATCTCTCCGTCAAGCGAGAGGGCACTGCTCGAAAAGAAGAAAATATCCGCGTTCACAGATGCAACGTAACGCTCTGCCGCAGCACCGATAAATGCATGCTCCTCGGCATCGTAGTACCCACCCGTGCAGAATAATTCAATGCCCGAGTCCTCGCATTCTTCAAAAATTCGCGCATTGTTGGTGATGATTTTGAGGTCGCGCTTGCCGTAAAGATACTTTATCATTCTGCGCGCTGTGGAGGATGAATCCATAAGCACGGTGTCCCCGTCATGCACGAGAGCTGCCGCGCGCTCTGCAATTATCTCCTTTATCGCACCGTTTTTAGCGTCACGAATACCAAGCGGTGTAACCGTGTTTCTGTGTATATCCATAGTAACACCACCGTAAACCCGTCGCACTATTCCTTCCTTTTCAAGTGCCTCAATATCGCGGCGCACGGATGCCTCGCTTATGTATATTTCCTCTGCAAGCTCCTTTATTGATGCGCTCCGCTTCCTCTTCAGTATCTCTATTATTTTCGCGCGTCGCTCGATTATTATCATATCCGCCTCCGATTTTTTAAAATGCAAAAGTTTGCAAAAGTTTGCTCCTCAAAATGAAAATCTTTCAAAAGTGCCGCCACCCGTTGACAATTTTTTGAGGGTGCGTTATTATATAATCATAACATAATTTTCAAATCATTTCAATATTTTTCAAAAAATTTCACAAAACGAAAGGAATAGACGATGAATAAACTTCCGTATAAAAACAAAGTAGCGGTAGCAGGGCACCGCGGCTTTGCGGCAAAATATCCGGAGAACACTTTGGTGTCCTTCAAGGCGGCAATCGATGCAGGTGTCGATATGATAGAAACCGACGTCCGTATGACGAGTGACGGTGAGCTCGTTCTTATTCATGATGCGTTTGTCGATCGCACGACGGACGGCAAGGGGCTCGTTATGGAGAAAACCTTTGCCGAGCTTCGCGCACTCGATGCAGGCTCGCACAAGGGCGAAGAATTCCGCGGTGAGCGCATTCCGACGCTCGGAGAGCTCTTAGATTTAACACAGGATATACCCGATATGCTCTTCAATATAGAATTCAAGGAGTTTTACGAGCCCTTGACGGGGGACAGAAAATGGCAAAACGACTATCCCGAAGCAGAGTTTCGCGCTCGGTGTATCGAATGTGCAGATAAGATAATTAAGATGTTGCGCGACCGTGGCGTATACGATAGATGCGTTATAAATTCCTGGGGCGGCGAGCTTCTTGAATATATAAAGGAAAAATACCCCGATGCAAAAATTCACGCCTACTCACCGCAAGAGCACATGGGCAGATGGCAGAAAAGATGCATCCTCGATTACGCATATTGCGTCTGCCTTTGGGGTGTGCCGGAAAAGCAGGTTGTACCAAAGAAGATATTCGACGTAACTATCGGTTCGGGCGTCGAGGCGTGGGTGTATTATAAAGAAGAAAACCGCGCGGAGTATGATGAGGCAATTTCCCTCGGAGCAAACCTCATAACCGCAAACGACCCCGAAATGGTAATAAATTATCTTCGTGAGCGCGGTTTGCATAAATAAAAAAGCAGAAAGTATTCTTCGCCCCTTGGCGAAGAGTTATAATAATGGAGGAAAAGAACAACATGGCAATAGTAACGATAATAGGCTCGGGAATGATGGGCTCGGCTCTTGCATTTCCCGCAAGAGAAAACGGGCATGAGGTGCGCCTTGTCGGCACTCATCTTGATAGAGAGATAATAGAGGTATCGCGCAAAACAAACAGGCACCCGAAATTCACACGCGACTTTCCCGAGGGCTTAAAATTTTACACGGTAGAGGAGATAGACGAGGCAATAGCCGGCTCCGATATGATAATCGGCGGCGTTTCGAGCTTTGGCGTTGAGTGGTTTGGCGATTTCGTTTTACCTCGAATTCCCGAGAATATTCCGGTGCTTTCGGTAACGAAGGGACTCTATGACGTAGAAGAAAAGCTCTATACCTATCCCGAAATATGGGAAAGGAAACTCCGAGAGATGGGCAGGTCGCTTTCCATAAACGCCATAGGCGGACCTTGCACGAGCTATGAGCTTGTCGCGCACGATCAAACCGAGGTAGCCTTCTGCGGCAGAGATATAAAGGTACTCGAATTTTTGCGCTCGGTAATGCAAACCGATTACTATCATATAAGCATCACAACAGACGTTGTCGGAATCGAGAGTGCCGTTGCCTTGAAGAACGGTTACGCCCTCGCAATAGCTCTGACTATAGGACTCAATCAGCGTGCCTTCGGCATCGATAGCGAATTGCATTTCAATTCGCAGGCGGCAGTCTTCGGTCAGAGCGTAAAGGAGATGCAGCGCCTTCTCGATTATCAAGGCGCGGGCTCGCTTGATAACCTTGCGGTTGGCGTGGGCGACCTTTACGTTACCGTCTACGGCGGCAGAACTCGCCTTGTCGGAATCCTGCTCGGCAGAGGTCTTGATATCGATGAGGCAAAAGCAGAGCTTAACGGTGTAACGCTTGAATCTCTTGTCGTTGCGGTGCGCGTTGCGCGTGCTATAAAAGCGGCAACCAAAAAGGGACTTCTCAATCCCAAGGATTTCCCACTCCTTATGCATGTTGATGAAATTCTCACGGATAAAAAGGAAGTCAACATCCCATGGGATAGCTTTACCTTTGAAAGAGCCTAACGAGGGGCGTGCTTTTTTTGAAAAAAGCACCAAAAAACAAATATATAACAGATTCAATTCGACTTATTGATACAAAGCAAGACACAGTAAGAGTTGCGCTTGCGCAACTCGGAAAAGGTATTAAAGTGGATTCACAGAGTCATATTTAAACTTTGCACGGCACTCGCCCCCTCGTGCCGAAATTCCCCACTTTGTAAGTTTATAAAAAATCAAGGCGCACCGATTGGTGCGCCTTTTGCTATGTTCCGCATATAATCAATAAGTCGATGTGTTCCTGCTATTTATGCATCAGCAATACAACCTACTCGGTGTAATACGCTTTTGTTGCGGCAAACCGTAAAAAGGCTCCAATTTGCAAAAGCTCGAATGTCGCCTAAAGATTCTACAAAAGAACACTCCGAAAACCAAGCCCAAAACCTCATCGCGACGCGGCGGAGCGATGTGCAAACCTCAAGTGAGATGACTTGAATACGCAATTCAAAAAATCACCGCGAAGCAACGGAGTTGCGGAGCCTTGATACATAAGGCATTGGTGAGTCGATTTGAACACGCCATTTACACGTCTTTTGGTCCTTTTGGACTCCAAAAGGACGATTCTTCGCATCCCACAAGCTCGTCAATTGCCGCCCGTGTTGCGTTATTTGCCGGTGCGAGGGGCAGGCGCAGCTCGTTTTTGCATAGTCCGAGCTTCGCCATAAGATACTTCACGGGCGCGGGATTGGTTTCGAGAAAAAGCGCGCGGATAAGCGGCAGTGCCGCAATCTGCATTTTAAGACTGCTTTGCCGGTCACCCGCATCAAAAAGCCTGCATAGTTCTGAAAAATATCCGGGATAAGGATTAGATACAACGGAAATCACCCCCGCACCGCCAAGTGCAAGATTAGTGTATATCTGTGAGTCGGAGCCGGTGTAAACGGCTAAATCCTCACCGTATTCGCAAAGCGAAACGATACGGTCGGCGGAGTCTGCCGCCTCCTTGATTCCGACTATTCCGGGTAACGCCGCAAGGCGGTCGAGCGTTGCGCGCGAAAGATTCACTCCGGTGCGGCTCGGCACGTTATAAAGTAACACGGGTAGGTCTGTTTCATCCGAAATCGCCTTGTAATGCTCGTAAATTCCGTCTTCTGTGCCCTTGTTGTAATACGGAGTCACAACAAGCACACCATCGCAGCCGATCTCTGAAGCGCGACGTGTATGTCGAAGTGCCGCGCGAGTATCGTTTGTGCCCGTGCCGAAAATCAGCTTTGCGCGACCTGCCGCCTTCTCGCGGCAGAACTCAAAAATAGAGTATCGCTCAAAATCCGAAAGCGTTGCCGCCTCACCTGTTGTTCCGCCAATAACGAGCGCGGATATGCCGCGCTCTATCTGCCCCTCGATTATAGCTTCAAGGGATTGATAGTCAATTCTTCCATCCGAAAACGGGGTTATAAGTGCGGTTGCACACCCCCTGAATATCACTTGCTTTTTCATAAATTTCGCCTCACTCTTGCAAAATATATAATAATGTGCTAAAATATATGCGATTTGTAATTTACGCGTTAGTCTTACGTTAATATTCTATGAAGGCACAGCACGCATTGTCACACGGCTTTCGCACTTATTTTCACACGCATCCTGCCTTCTCGAAAGGAACCAAATGGAAAAACAGACCAAAACTATAGTAAACGAGCGCATTCCCACATCGCTCACCACCCACGATTTTTATTATGAGCTTCCCGAGGAGCTTATCGCACAGTCACCGAGCGAGCAACGTGACGGCTGCCGCCTTATGGTGCTTAACCGCAAAGAGGGAAGTGTCGAGCATAAAATTTTCTCGGATATTATTGATTATCTTAATCCGGAGGATATGCTTGTTGTAAATTCCTCAAAGGTCATCCCCGCGCGCCTGCTTGGCAAAACCGATAAAACAGGCTCGGATATGGAGCTTTTGCTCCTTCGCATGCTCGATTCCGGTGAGTGGGAAACCCTTGTAAGACCGGGCAAGCGTGCCAAGGTCGGTGCAAGCTTTTCCTTTTCGGGCGAACTTTCCGCAACCGTCACAGGAATACTGGATGGCGGCAACCGCACGGTAAGATTCGATTATGATAAAACAAAATACGATTCAATCTATGCAGTTCTCGATAAAATAGGCAATATGCCCCTGCCGCCGTATATAACTAAAAAGCTCGAAAATAAAAGCGACTATCAAACGGTATATGCCAAAACCGAAGGCTCGGCAGCAGCCCCCACCGCAGGTCTACACTTTACCGAAGAGCTTCTTGCAAAAATTAAAGAAAAAGGCGTTGGCTACGGAGAGGTAACTCTCCACGTTGGACTGGGCACGTTCCGCCCCGTCAAGGTCGAAAAAATAGAAGACCACCTTATGCACGGAGAATACTTCTTCGTCACCGACGAGGTGGCAAACGAAATAAACCGCCGCCGTGCCGCAGGCGGCAGAATCATAGCCGTAGGCACAACGTCCGCCAGGGTCCTGGAGTCAATCTCCGACGAAGACGGCACAGTTCACCCAATCTCCGGAGAAACGGGAATCTTCATCTACCCCGGCTATAAATTTAAAGCCACAAACGCCCTAATAACCAATTTCCACCTCCCCGAATCCACCCTAATAATGCTCGTCAGCGCCCTTGCCGGCAAAGAGCTTGTTATGGGCGCTTATCAAAAAGCGGTAGAGGAGAGGTATCGGTTTTTCTCCTTCGGTGACGCGATGTTGATTGTATAAATTGTCGTATACTTCGTTGTCGGTCGACTCAAATCCCTCGACATAGGTAACTATGCCGTCGGGATTTTCGCGCCCTTACGCCTCGTCTACGGCAATTTCTACTAACCAACATTCAAATTATCTTATATCGCGTACACTACGGTGATGCCTGCTTTATTTACTAAAAAATATATGATATATCATATAGAATTTATGCAAAATTACCAATTGGTAAAATCAAATAACCGATTGGTAACCTCTGCATCCCTTAAAATGTTC
>CAYRJG010000113.1:0-7355 GCA_964424525.1 uncultured Ruminococcus sp. | reverse complement strand
ACTCGATTTGCATCGTATGCTCCAAAAAGGTCCGTTATGATAGGATAGCATTTTGCACGCATTTTGCACCGTATGTGGCAAACCTTGTTCCTACATCACTTTTGAAGGAATCAACTGCCTTTATTAATCCGAGGCTGCCAATAGAAAGAAGCTCATCCTGTGCACCGTATGATGAATAATATTTTCTTATAATGTGAGAAACAAGGCGCAAATTATGTTCAATTATTTTTGCTCTTGCATCCGAATCACCTTCGTGCATTTTTTTAAAAAGCAAAGCTTCCTCGTCTTTGGAAAGCGGTGGGGGGAAATTTTCAGCACTCTCAAGTCCGAGAATAAGGGAAATAAAGCGTAAAACAATTTTTGAAATACCAAACATAAAAGCCCTCCGAGCATTTTTTAAAATTATATGCTCGTAGGGCTTGTCAACTTTCTTGTTAAAGGAATTATACAGTAAGTGCTGATTTTTTTGTAGCAATAATATATCCCTCTCTGGTTATAGGGTAAACTAAATTTCTATCCGCAATTTTTCTGAATTTCTTATTTATGACCGATATGTGAGTTCTTATATTTGCCGGATCGGGTGCACGCGAAGGACGATAAACGTGATCCAATATTTGATCCGGGGTTACGGGATTCGGATATGCTCGTATAAGATAACGTATTATCATACATTCGGTTTTTGTGAAGGGAAGACCCATAAAACCGTATAACGGTGTAGTCAGGTCAACAGAGAAGTCAAGTCCCTCTAGCGTATAAGTTCCGGGGCGCGGAAGATAATGCTCGTCGGTAAATTTGAGTATGCTTTGCGAAATTTTAGCTACATAGCCTTCACCGCAAAAGCAATCGTCAAACAGTTCTTTTGGGAAATCCTCATCCTTTGAGAAAATAGCAAATATGGGAGTCTGATATGTGTATTTTCTTATCTGCTCGACAAAATCGTTGGCAGAATATAACTTTGATGGTGACATAACAATTATCGCTCTATATGCTTCGTTGATTTCGGAAAGGGCTTCGCTTGGAGTAACTCCTTTTGCTAAAAATCCCATATAATGAAGCATATCTGTAAAATCTGCGGTGTTTTTCTTAAAGCTGCTAACAACAAGTATCATATTAAAAATTGCCGTTTTACGGTTTCCTTTTTGTTTTTGTTTTATATATTTTAAGATGTGTGTAAAAATAAATCTTCCGTGTGATGCAGTAAAGCTGAGCCGTTAGATTCTTCTAACATAAAAGTAGCATCACATATATTATAAACTCTTTTTTTTAGTCGGTCAATAACTTTTTCTTGACAGAAAAGACGAATGAGTATATAATAACATATAAATGTAGTTTGGAGGGTATTGATGAAAAATGTACTTATAACCGGTGGCTCGCGCGGCATAGGAAAAGCTATGGTTGAGCTTTTTTGTGAGCAGGGGTATTCCGTTGTATTTACTTATTTAAAAAGCAGGGAAGCAGCTGAGGAGCTTTCTCGTGCGACGGGTGCGTTAGCAATAGCTGCCGACTCGGCATCAGAGTCAGACATTCGCGCGGCTGTTAATATTGTAAATGAAAAATTCGGTGGAATAGATGTGCTTATTAATAATGCCGCAATATCCTCTTTCTCTCTTTTTACCGATCTCACCCTTGATGAATGGAAAAAAACATTTTCGGTTAATGTTGACGGAGCTTTTCTTTATTCAAAAGAGGTTTTGCCGTATATGATTAGTAAAAAATGTGGAAGAATAATTAATGTTTCTTCTATGTGGGGCGTTGTAGGCTCGTCCTGTGAGGTTCACTATTCCGCAAGTAAGGCGGCTCTTATTGGATTGACAAAAGCTTTAGCAAAAGAGGTTGGCCCTTCCGGCATAACGGTAAATTGCATAGCTCCGGGAGTTATCGATACCGAAATGAATTCTGCACTTTCCGAAGATGATATGCGAGTGCTTTGCGATGAAACACCTCTTATGAGAATCGGTAAACCGTCCGAAATAGCCGAAGCCGCTTTTTTTCTTGCCGGTGAGAAGGCTTCATTTATTACAGGTGCTGTAATTAATGTCAACGGTGGTTTTATTTTGTAAAAAAATGTCGTTCTTTCTTTTTAATAAATAGTAAAAAATATTCTAAACCTATTGCTTTTTTAAAAATATTTTGTTATAATTAATAAGCTAAACTCATTTCGATGCGTCGGGTGGAGTCATACCAGCCGGGGAAGTAGCGGTGCCTTGTACCTGAAATCCGCTATAGCAGGGGTTAATTCCTCTCCCAAGGGCTATTCTTGTGCAGCCTGCGCCGTTTTCTTCTGTGTTGAAGGGTGGGTCTTGCGCAATCCGAGGCTGTGAACCATGTCAGGTGGGGGACCAAGCAGCATTAAGCGGTTTATCGGGTGTGCCGCAGGGGTGCCTGTCCGGAGCAGACGTGGCGGTTAACGTGTGTAAGGATATTTCGACGGAGGGGTGTATGGCTCTGTCCGACGCATCGAACTAATTATGCGCGCGTATGCGGAGTAACTTAATGTATACCGCTGCGCTTTTTATTTTAATGGAGGTGGATATGGCAGATTATAAAGCGCTTTACCGAAAATGGCGTCCTGTCGATTTTGATGATGTATGCGGTCAAAACAGAATAACCGATATACTGAAATACGAAGTTGCAACAGATAAGACATCTCATGCATATCTTTTCTGCGGCTCTCGCGGAACAGGAAAAACCAGTTGTGCAAAAATTCTTGCCAAGGCGGTAAATTGCCTTGATAACAAGAACGGTAATCCTTGTAATCGCTGTGAAGCCTGCCGTTCAATCGACTCCGGAATCGCAACCGATGTTATAGAGATGGATGCTGCGAGCAATAACGGAGTTGATAATGTTCGAAATCTTAAGGATGAAATAAGCTTTACTCCTGCGCTTCTTAAATACCGTGTTTATATCATTGACGAGGTTCATATGATGTCAACACAGGCATTCAATGCACTCTTGAAAACGCTTGAAGAGCCTCCGGGATATGTTATTTTCATCCTTGCAACCACAGAGTATAATAAGCTGCCTACAACTATTGTTTCTCGTTGTCAAAGGTTTGATTTTCGTCGCATAAGCTCGGATATTATTGTAGAACGTCTTATGAAGATCGCGGAAAGCGAAGGAATAGACCTTGGTGAGGATGGTGCGCGAATTATAGCAAGAGCTTCGAGGGGCGGTTTGCGTGATGCTGTAAGCCTTCTTGAACTTTGCGCAGGCTCAAAGGTGCATATAGATTCTGCTCACGTTGCACAAACTATAGGTACAGGCGACAGGGAAAGTGCCTACAAGCTTATAGAGGCACTTGGAAGATCGGATTATGATTCTGTTTATTCCATTATCCGTGAAATAGTGATGAATAGTGGTGATATATCTGTTTTTTGGCAGGAAATAATAGATTCATACCGCGATATAATGGTGGTTAAAAACACCGACAAAGCAAAGGCTTATCTCGATTTGACAGATGGCGAGTACGATAGAGTTCGTCAGATTGCGCAAGGTTTTTCCGCGGCGCGTCTTTCGTACCATACATCTCTTTTGGAAGAGGCTCTTGCCGATATGCAAAGAGCAGTAAATTCTAAAGAAAGTATTGCTGAAATAGCCTTGACCAGAATGTGCGATTCAAGGCTTGTTGTTTCACTTGAAGCACTTGCGTTAAGAGTTGAAGAGCTTGAAAAGCAGGTTTCGCTTATGAAGCTTGGCGTTACGGTTCCGACTCGTGAAGCTGCAGTTCCAAAGCCTGTTTCGTCGGCAAATCCGTCGGAGAAGAAAGAAGCTGCGCAAAAAAGCACCGTAGATGCCACTACGACTAACGCTTCAACGGAAATGTTGCCTTATTCAAACTGGGGCAAGGTGCTTGAGCGTATGGGAGAGATAAAAAAATCTCTGTCCTGCCAATTTGTCAGCGCGAAGGTATATAGAAAATCAAAAACATCATTCGTTATATATATGAGCGAATTTTTTGCAGAAAGAATAAAATCCAATGCATCGGATATGGCGATTATATGCGGAGTTATTGCCGAGCGAGAAGGACTTTCGCAATCGGAGATTGATGTTGTAATAGTATCTAAGGATGCAGATAAAAAAGACGATATCTCATCCGAGCTTGAAAAACTTATCAAATAAATCCGGAGGACTATAAAATGAAGGTTAGATTACCCCAGGGAATGGGCGGAGGCCCATCAAATATGCAGGCTATGATTAAGCAGGCACAGAAGATGCAGGAAGATATGGCTGCAAAGCAGGAGGAACTTGAGGCTCGCGAATACGATGTTTCTGCCGGTGGCGGAGTCATCAACGTTAAAATCAACGGTAAAAAGGAAATCCTTTCGGTAAAAATTGCTCCCGAGGTTGTTGATCCCGATGATATTGAAACTCTCGAAGACCTTATCACCGCAGCAGTAAATGAGGCTGTGAAAAAGGTTGAAGCGGTATCAAGTGAGGAAATGCAGAAGATTACAGGCAGCATCGGTCTTCCGGGGATGTTTTAATAATGGCTGAATATATTGCGCCTATTCAAAGGCTTATTGATGAATTCAGAAGATTGCCGGGTGTAGGAGGCAAAACTGCTGCAAGGTACGCTTTTGCAACGCTCAATTTTTCAGACGATGAAGCAGTAAGATTTGCTGAAGCCGTTCTTGCCTTGAAGCGCGATGTTCATAAATGCCCGGTGTGCTTTAGCCTTTCGTCATCCCCCGAATTGTGTGAGATTTGCGCGGATGAGGATAGGGATAATTCTGTAATTTGCGTTGTCGAAAATGCAAAGGACGTTATGACTATGGAGAAGGTTAGAGGATATAAAGGTCTTTATCACGTTCTCGGCGGTGCGCTTTCTCCCATTGATAACATCACCGTTTCGGATCTTACTTTTTCAGAGCTTGTTGAACGAGTAAAAACGGGTGATGTCAAAGAGGTTATTATTGCCACCAACCCAACTCCGGGTGGAGACACTACTGCCGCATATCTTGCAAGAATACTTGAACCTTACGAGGTTGAGGTGTCAAGACTTGCGTACGGTATTCCTGTTGGCGGAGATATTGAGTATGCAGATGAGGTTACTCTTTTTCGAGCTATGGAAGGAAGACGTTATCTTTAATATTCAATCGGCTGTGCTTGCATTTGCAAGCACAGCTTTTTTGTTGTCGAAAAAATCAAACTGTCGCATATTTATACTTAAGACGGAGATTATCGGCTATCATAGCAATAAATTCCGAATTTGTGGGCTTTCCTCTTGAATTCTGGATAGTGTATCCGAAATAGGAGTTAAGAACATCAACATCACCTCTGTCCCATGCAACCTCAATTGCGTGTCTTATCGCGCGCTCAACGCGAGAGGTCGTTGTTTGATATTTTTTAGCAACAGTGGGGTAAAGTATCTTTGTTACGGAATTGATTACTTCGTTGTCATTAATAGTCATTAAAATAGCAGTTCTTAAATACTGATATCCTTTTATGTGCGCGGGAACTCCTATTTGATGAATTATTTTTGTGACCTGGGCCTCCATATCTGCATTCGCTGCGCTGGAAATAAGCTCCTTCGTTCCTTTGCTTCTTTGCTTTGTTATTGATTCAATATGAGCAGCGAGAGCAGCGTAATCAAAAGGCTTGGGAATGCAAAGGTCTGCACCTGCTTCAGATGCTTCAATAAGAATTGATTGCTTATTGATTGGTGATATAAGAATAAAGGCAGGGGTGTGGTCGCTTTCAATAAGTGCCGCAGAACGAATTATTCCAATGCCGTCGATTCCAGATAACCAAAGGTCTGTGATGACTAGGTCGTATTTTTCGGATTTTATCTTTTCGAAAGCTTCTTCACCGTTTTTCGCTTCATCGCACATCGAATATCCTGATGCGGCAAGATTTTGCAAAAGTCTGTTCCTTTCTTCTGTATTTTCGTTGCAAATAAGAATTTTGGTATTGCTTTTCATACTTTTTACTCCTTTGAAAATTAAAAATGGAAAAAAATGGAAATTTTTGAAGGTATAACCATTTTACCATAAAAGAAAGTGTAAAATCAAGGGGTAAATACGCGAAAAAATAAACGAAAAAGCGAAGCTAAAAATGGTTAAAATTACCAATTTTGCATCATTTATATTTTTATTCGACAAATTGTGTCAAAATACGCCTTTTTTAGAAAATTAGTTAATATGTATATTCTTTTTGAAAAAACATTCACAAAAATATTTGTATTTGTTATTGAAAAATAAAAATATATATGATATAATTTATTTGTGAAAAGTTTGACTATATCAAGCTTTAATAAATAGTAATTAAATATAAGGAGATATACCAATGAACACAAACGTAACTTCCAACAAGCACGTTAATGCCTGGATCGCTGAAATGGCTGATCTCGTAAAGCCCGAGAACATCGTTCTTATCGACGGTTCCGAAGCGCAGGCTGAAGAGCTTCGTGCTATCGCTTGCAAGAGTGGCGAACTTATTAAGCTCAATGAAGAGAAGCTTCCTAACTGCTATCTTCACAGAACCGCTATCAACGACGTTGCACGCGTTGAGAACAGAACCTTCATCTGTACCAAAAAGAAGGAGGATGCAGGTAACATCAATAACTGGATGGATCCTACCGAGTGCTATGCAAAGCTTTCTAAGCTTTATGATGGTTCTTACAAGGGTCAGACTATGTATGTTATTCCTTATTCTATGTCTGTTGTAGGCTCCGATTTTGCTAAATACGGTATCGAGCTTACCGACTCCATCTACGTTGTTCTCAATATGCTTATTATGACCAGAGTAGGTCTTAATGTTCTTGAGGCACTTGGTGACAGTGCAGATTTCATTAAGGGTCTTCACGCTCGTGCTGATATTGATGAAGAGAAGAGATACATCTGTCATTTCCCCGAGGATAACACCATTTGGTCTGTTAACTCCGGTTACGGCGGAAACGTTCTGCTTGGCAAGAAGTGCTTTGCACTCCGTATTGCATCCTACCTTGGCCGTAAGGAAGGCTGGATGGCTGAGCATATGCTCATCCTCGGCCTTGAAAATCCTCAAGGCGAGATCAAGTATATCTCTGCTGCATTCCCCTCTGCTTGCGGCAAGACCAACCTTGCAATGCTCATTCCGCCCGAAATTTACAAGAAGGCCGGCTACAAGGTTTGGACTGTTGGTGACGACATCGCTTGGATCCGCGTAGGCGAGGATGGCAGACTCTATGCTATCAACCCCGAAAACGGCTTCTTTGGCGTTGCTCCCGGTACCAACGAGCACTCCAACTACAACGCTCTTATGACCACCAAGAAGAACTGCATCTTCACCAACGTTTGCCACGACCTCGACAACAACACCGTTTGGTGGGAAGGTCTTGACAACAATCCTCCCAAGAACGCTCTTAACTGGAAGGG
>CAYRJG010000112.1:0-7501 GCA_964424525.1 uncultured Ruminococcus sp. | reverse complement strand
ATCACAAGCTCAATAAAGACGAGGATCAGGGCAATATGTGGGGCAACTGGGATCCCGAAAAGTTTACTGTTGAGGACAGTGCATTCGGCTTTATCGTAATGGAAAACGGCGCAACCATAGTTCTTGAATCCGCCTGGGCACTCAACACTCTCGACGTTCGCGAGGCTGTAACAAGCGTTTGCGGAACGAAGGCAGGCGCAGATATGACAGACGGTGTCAGAATCAACGGAATCCGCAACGGCAGACAGTACGTTCTCACCCCCAACTTCAAGGCGGGCGGAGTTGCATTCTTCCACGGCGGCGGTGCCGAGTCGGCAGCCGATAAGGAGGAAAGACTCTGGATTGAGGCATGCCGCGGCGGTGCAGCTCCCATCACAAAGCCCGAACAGGCATATTGCGTAACGAGAATTCTTGAAGGAATTTACGAATCCGCAAAGACGGGCAAGCCATATTACTTTGATTGATTTTCTCTTGAAAATATAACAAAACAAACAAAATTGACTTTCACGGTCAAAAAAGAGGGGCTGGCGCATTTGGGCGCAATCGAAAATTACCGAAATAGAATAAAAAAGCTCACTTTTATACAAATGAGTTAAGAAAATATATATGGTTGAAATTCTACGAATTTCTCCATTTAATTAGAGTCATTTTCTTTTTCCGTTTTCGAGGCTCGACATACCTTTGTATGCCTCGCGCCTCGAAGAACGAAAAATTTCGCTCCCAATCCCCCTAGCCCCTTAATGCATCGAGGGTAGCTCAAGTACAAAAGCTTGAGCTACCCTCTTTTTTCTTTTTAAATCCCCAAATTTCCAACTTGGTAAAAATCAGTTATCAAACTCCGAAAGCTCAACAACTCTGCCCTCAAGTCTTGATTTTTCTGCCGCGAATGCAATCATGTGATTCTTTACAGAAATTTCAATATTGGAAAGGGTGGGATCCACCTTGCCGCAGAGCATATCGTAGAATGCGTTGATGATTCCACCGTCACCACCGCCGTGACCGCCAACTATTGAGTCATTGGTCACCATATTGGAGATGCTTATTTCGGTGACCTTCTGTGTTGTGAGATCGGTGTAGATGAAGGAATTTTTGTTCGTTGCCGCAACTATCTCGCCCTTCGTTCCCATAATGCAGATCTGTCTGCCACCGAGGTTGAATGCGCCCATATTGAATGAGCAGATAATGTCATCCTCAAATTCAAGGTTAACTATCTGGTGGTCAACAACATTGTTGTCACATTTGAAAACGCATCTTCCGTAATCGGTGTTTTTGAGTGCCCAAATAACGTCATCATCGGTCGGCTCAAAGGATTTTGTGGATGTGGAACGGAACCAGAAGCTTCTGTCGCTGTCCTTGTCATCGAGGTAAAGCTTCTTTGCATTGTAGGGGCAGGTGTCAGCCGCAGGGCAGCCCTCAATGCATCTGTCGGGCGCGCCCTCGGGCGCGTTTTCTTTCGTGAAATATGAAAGATGACCGAAGGATTGCACTCTCTTTACATCTTTGCCTATAAGCCATTGAATTATATCCATATCGTGGCAGGATTTCTGAAGGAGCATAAAAGAGGATGACTCGGAGTTTGCCCAGTTTCCGCGAACGAAGCTGTGGCTCTGGTGAATGTTTCCAACACTCTCGGTTGCAGAAACGTGAAGAACTCTGCCAACCATTCCCGTGTCAATAGCATTTTTGAGCGCGCGGTAAAAGGGAGTGTAGCGAAGAACGTGGCAGATAAGTACCCGTCTTCCGAGCTTTGTTGCGTGCGCTTCAATAGCACGGCACTCCTCGGGAGTGGGTGCAACCGGCTTTTCGAGAAGAAGGTCGTATCCTGCGTCAAGCGCTGCTATCGTGGGCGCAAAATGATCTCTGTCCATCGTTGCGATTATTGCCGCGTCTGCAATCTTGCCGAGCGCGATAAGCGGCTCCCAGGATTCAAACTGCATTTCCTTCGGTATATTGTGGCGCTTTGCCACAAACTCGCGGCGCGCCTTGATCGGCTCGGCTACTGCCACAACCTCAAATTTGTCACATTCCATCGCAAGGCGAGTGTATGCGTTTCCTCTGTGACCTGCACCTATAACTATCAGCTTTTTCTTTTCCATAATTTCTGTCATCTCCGAAATTTGTATTTTTTGATTGATTAATATTGACTGAACCACACTTTTGTGGTAAAATACGTTTGCGGTGTTATATAAACAAATATTGCTTGTGCTTTTATAATAACCTATTTTTGCATCTATGTCAAGCGACAAAACATTTGCTTTTGTTGTATTTTTTGATTGAGGTATATAATATGCGTTCAACTATCCACCATTCTTTCGACGATGCCATAGCAGACGGACTTAATCATTACAGCCGATATTCGGATGCGCGCCCTCTTATCGTAAACTGCGCGGGGGCTGTTAATCTGCCCGTGAAATTCGAAACAAATAACCGCCGTGGCAGAGAAGATTTTTATCTTATGTATATAATAAACGACAACCTCAAAATTCATCTTGATGAGGGGGATGTTATGGCAAAGCCGGGGGATTTTATAATTTTTCCGCCGCACTATAAATACAGATATTCCTTCTCGGGCTCTGGAACTCTTTCTTATTACTACGTTCATTATACCGGAGAGCGTGCAGAAGAGCTGCTCTCAGACTTGTTTCTGACTCCCATACCCACCGTCAGATATGCCGGCCATTCGGCAGAGGCGGCACAGGGCTTTGCCGCACTCTTTGAGGCATACGCACGTAATGATGAATTCCGAGATATAACACTCGCATCATCACTTATGAGAGTACTTATCGCTCTCGCCTCATCCGAAAGGCAGGCGAGCTTCAAGCGGCCGCTTGCGCGCAGTATGACCTATATCAATTCAAAATACACCACTGATATAAAAATATCCGACCTCGCGGAAATGGAGGGACTGAGCGTTTCGCGATATAACGTTGTGTTTAAGGAGCAAAACGGCACCTCACCTCTCAAATATATGATAACTCTGCGAATGAATCACGCCTCAACCCTGCTTGCCACAACGAATTTGCCGATAAACGAGATAGGCGAAATAGTCGGCTACCCCGATAACCATTTCTTTTCAAAGCTCTTTAAAAAGCATATCGGCACCTCTCCGCAAAAATACAGAAAAAGTGCCAATAATGAGTAATTTTTATTGAATAATCACGGAAGAATCCTTTATTCATATGACTTTTTTGTTGTGGTGGGACTATTCATCGTACATGGCGAGGTTGATGATTTCAACGCCCATTTTTTTGTGCATATTTCAAAGTAGTCATCGCACCGCCGCATCTTCCTTCCTCAACAAAGGCTACGAGAAGCTCTGCGTTTTCGATCATCCAACGGTTTCTCTTGATAATTGCCGCACGGGGATGCGTTCTGCTATCTACGGGGTATTGTACCTCGTCATAGAAATTTTCGTAGTATTCGTCATTTTTCATTTTGTACGGCTGGAGAAGAATAAGGCAACTGTTATGGTGTCCTACGGATTTTTGCGCTCTTTTTATTGCTGATGCTACCAATATGTCAAAGTCACCGTTGCGCCCGACATAAAACTCTACGTATTCTTTTTCATAGAGCTTATCTATTGCTATTTGCTCGATCTCATCCTCAAGGCGGTAATGCCCGTAGATTTCACGGTGTCCTATGAAGGCTATTCGGTATATGTCCACTCGATTTTCCTCCAAAATAAAAAAGTGCGCCCCAATAAAGGAACGCACCGAAAAAATGCATCCCTCTCATTGTTGCTACACAAATGCCTAACCGATGAAGGTATGAGGAAAGAGAGAAAACACTTTTTACCAAAGTATTTTCCCTTCATCGGATAAACATATGCAATTTGTGTAGCGAATTCATTATACCACAATTTTTACTGTTTTTCAATAGTATTTCATCAAAAAACAATGTGGTAAGAAAACTCCAACTAAAAAAGTGCGCCCCAATAAAGGAACGCACCGAAAAAGTGAATCCCTTTATTGTTGCTACACAATCTCAATCCATCAGTAGGTATGAGGAAAAAAGGAAACACCTTTTACCGAGGTTAGTTTCCTACTGATGAAAAAAGATTATTCGATTGTGTAGCGAATTTATTATACCACAATTTTTGCTATTTTTCAATAGTATTTCATCAAAAATCAATGAGGTAAGAAAAAGAGCGCGTCATTTAGGCATAACCTATAAAAAACGGCAGAGGCATTGTGGAAAACAGTGCCTCTGCCAAATTTCTATGTGAATTTATTTTGTTGTATTTATTTTTTATTTTATCCGTATGCCTTTTCGTAAATTCCCGATTTTGCGCCTGTGGTATCCACCTCACCGAAATAAGACACACTGTCCATACCGAGATACTTACATATGTTCACCATTTCTGCCACGGTGCTGACGTCAATGTCAATACCGTCGGTTTTGCTGCGCTCAATGGCGATCATTTCTTTTTCACCGTGGGTGTAGATAGGTATGCTCTCGTCTGCACGTGAGGCTGCGCGAAGCTCGGCAAGGAAAGCAGACATACGTTTCTTTATTTCCTGCGGATCACCGAAAATGGCGGGGTCGATTACCATGAAGGAATGGCAGGTGCCTGCACCTTGCCCCTTGGCAGTCACTTGATCCTTTGAAAGAGTGCCGAGGGAGAAAATGGCAGACATGATCTCGCATACCATGCTGTAGCCGTAGCCCTTGTGACCGCCCGTTTCCTCCGATGCACCGCCGAGTGGAAGAATGCCCCCGAGTCTGTCCTTGTTGCTCATACATTTCAAAACGTGCGCGGCATCGGTGCTGACTGTGCCGGTTTCATCAATCGCCCAATCGGATTTGAGGTCCTTGCCTGCCTTGAAATAGACCTCAAGCTTGCCCTTGGGCACTACCGTGGTGGCAGCGTCAAACCAGAAGGGGTAAGGGTCTGCGGGAACGGCAAAGGCGAGGGGATTGGAGCCGAGCATCGCCTCCTTGGCACCGGTTGGCACCATAATTGGGAGGGAATTTGTTCCGCAAACGCCGATCAGCCCTTGATCGCACGCCATTTTGGTGTAGTAGCCGGCAATTCCAAAGTGATTAGAGTTGCGCACCGTTACAAATGCCATTCCGGATTTTTTTGCTTTTTCGATGGCTTTTTCCATCGCAAAAATGCCAACGAGCTGTCCCATGCCCGCGTTACCGTCGATTACGGCAGAAACGGGGGTTTCAAACACTATAGTAGGCTTGGCATCAACCTTTACGCCACCGTTCTCAATAGACTTGTGATAGCGCACAAGGCGCTGTGTGCCGTGGGATTGAATCCCGTATACGTCCGCCAAAAGCAGAACGTCGGTGATTTGTATGGCTTCCTTGCGTGAAAAGCCGAATTTTTCAAAGGCATCGTTGCAGAAACGTTCTATTGCCGCAACGCTGAAATTTAATGTACCCATAATTTATACCTCATATAGGGGTGTTACTATTAATAATGTTTTTATTAAGATAAATAAATCAATAGTCATTGTTTACGCTCTCAAGAAGCTTTTTGCAGAAAATGCGGTAATAAAGCATCACGATAACGAAGAGTATAACCGAGGCAACGGCAAGTAGCTGCTGAGCGTATATCTGCGTTCCGAAAAGCGTGATATTCGCGTTTTGCAGATATGTAAACAGCGGAGTTATCGCGAGGGTGGTTAAAAAGCTTGAAATACCTGTGATAATAGTGTTTATCGCGAGAGCCGACGTTCTGTCCTCGGGCGGGGCAAGATTGAAAAGAAGATTAGTCGTGCTGACCGTTCTTGAAGCTCCACCGATAAGAAGCATTATTCTGTATCCGATATAGGTAAAAGCTCCGATGGATGGCGTTGAAATAATTATAAACCCAAATCCGATAACGTAAAAGATGTGCGAAAATCTAACCAGCCGTTGATATGTAGTGTGCATCGAATACCTTCCGAAAAGGTAGAGAATAACTATCTGTAGTGCGGATATCGCGATATCCATAATCGAAATAAAGGTCATCGAAAATCCAAGCTCTTTTATCTGATAGGTTCCGAGGAAGGGGGTGGTGATTGCACTTGCAATACCGAAAAGCGCGTAAGCCACAAGCACTCTCTTATATGGCTTGTTTGAGAGGAGCTCCTTGACCGAGGCAAAGGGGGATACTGCTCCAAAAACCTTGGGCGGTGCGTTTTCCTTCGAGAGAAGAAGGGTAATAAGGTGAAGTGCTGTAAGCACGAGGATGATAATGCTAAAGGTGAGATAAGCACCGTTCATATTACCGATCGCCTCAAAGTGGTCTATCAGCGAGCTTGCCGTAAAGGTGAACGCCATCGCCCCCACTATGGAGATGATGTTATTCGTTGCGGTGAACTGACCGCGCTTTGCCGGCTCAACGAGCGAATTATACCAATTGAACTTTATAGGTGAGCATATTGAGGCGATGCCGCGAGCAATAAATATAGCAACAAAGAACAAAACCGATGCCGAAAGTTTTATATCAAGCAGGGGAATAATATAAACTCCCGCAAAAAGCAGCTGCGGCAGAGTTATCAGCGGGATAAGCCACCGTTTAACCGGCGTCTTATGCGAAAGATATATAGAAAAGATCTGGAATATTCCCGAGAGGGCGGTAAGCTCGGAGAGAATAGCCGTCATTTCATCGGATATTCCGATAGAGGTTGAAAGCTTTGCAAGATAAGCACCCGAAACCAGAATGCTTATAAAATATTCAAACAGGCACTCGACGAAAAACATTCTGCGAGTGAATTTAAAATCGTCGTGTGCCTTTGGGTAATTATGGAATCTTCTCATAAAAACAAGCTCCCGAAATCTGAAAGTAGTATAAAGGTGTATTGAGAAATAAAGCTAAAAAAGAAAGGCGCGAAATTCGGCATCCCGTCACTCGGATGCCATAGAAGATATACATCTTTAATCTTCGACAGCTACATTCTACGCCTATAATAGCACTTAAAAACAGTAAAGTCAAGCGGTTTTGAAAAAATATTTTTTGACCTGAAAATTCCCGCCAAACCGCCCGAATTTTCTTCGTTTTTTCGAAAAATCCAGCCTTTTTGAAAACACGAGAAAATCAAAATTTATTAAAACTTTAAATATATCTTTACTTTTTTGTAAAAGTGTGTTAAAATGAACTTGCGACATAAAACCGAATAAATTCACGTAAGGGTGTACTATGCCATTTTAGTACTTCCTATCTTTTCATATTCTTTACGTGAAAGGTTTTGTGTCGCAGCAAAGTGGAGTACATAATTTGGGGTGCGCTCGCTTTGCGAGCGCATTTTTTTATGCACAAAACTCAAAAAGATATAAAAGAAAGGAACGACAAAAATGAAAAGGAAACTCTTGTTGCTTTTAGCATTTGCGCTGGCAATCTCTATGATGCTTGCGTCTTGTGATGCTGAAATTCTCGATCCGAACGGTGAGGCGAATAATCCAACTCCGAGCTTGCCGTCGGAACCGGAGGAAGAGTGCTACGTTATGGCACTTTCTACCGTTTACGATATGGCAACCGATGCCGGATATACCGGAACTCTTGAGG
>CAYRJG010000111.1:0-7508 GCA_964424525.1 uncultured Ruminococcus sp. | reverse complement strand
TAAAGAACATCCGCTTTTCTTTTTTTGGGGTTAGCTTAATGAGCTAGCCTCTTTTATTTGGTGCATAGAGGAGAATGAACACTCATTCGCAACGCGGAACGAGGGTTCGCATACCGCAGCCGCAAAAACTTCCTCGCGGAACTAAGCTTTCGCGATATCTAGCGTTTGTGTGGAAATTCCGCTCCGCTTTTCACCTTTTATCTTCATAATTTGACATAAAAATTTAATATTCAATAATCGAATCTTCGGTTATAGTTATTTCAACGGTGCATTCCGTTTCTCCGCGAATAACTGTAATAGAAACAGTAGCTCCTATTCTAGCAGAAAGCATAAACTCACTGAGTTGATATCCGCGTGTGATGTTTTGTGAAATATCACCGATTGATACAGACTTGATTATGTCACCTGCCATAAGTATGCCTTCCGCAAGACCGCCTTCACGTACTTCACTAACGATAAGGGTTTCTACACGAATTATAGCACCACTATTTTCATCGTAGTATGTAGAAAGCTCTGTTATACCGGTAGTTATACCAATTATGGGGCGAAGGACTTTTTCACATTCTTTACCGTAGCAATTATCAATAATATTTCCAACAACCTTGCCAACGAGATTTGAAGGAAGCGAATATCCTATATTATCAATATTGGAAACCACTGTTTTCGCATTTACAATACCGACAAGCTCGCCCTTGGAATTAAAGAGTCCACCACCGGAATTACCCGAGTTGATTGCGGTATCGGTTCTAATAACGCGAAAAGAAACTATACCCGAATTATCAGATGCAGTCATTTCTATGTACTCGGAATCAACGCTTACAATTCCTTTTGTTACCGATATGCCACTTACCGCATCGGTAGAGGGGTTTCCTATTGCAAGGGTTGTCTGCCCCGGATATACGAGGTCGGAATTTGCAAATTTAACAGCCTGCACGGTGCCGCGCGCTGCTGCCGACTTCAAAACTTCGCTTTCTTCGACGAAAAGAACTGCAATATCATAATTTGCAGATCCACCTACAAATGTTGCAGGTATAGCGTATTTTTCATTTTCCATACCGTAAAGAAAAACAGAAATATCATCACTTATATTATTTTCAGTATCCGAATCACCGTCATAAATAACGTGATAATTTGTGATAATAAATGCACTTCCATCATCCGCAAGATCATAAATCACGCCTGATCCTGTATACATATAAGACTCAGTCGTTGGAGTTGACGACCAGGGATAATAATAGGTCGAGGAAAAAGCACAATAAATACTTACAGCACTCTTTAAGCCTGTTGCAGCGGCTTTTGCAAGTTCATCAACGACAAATCCAGATGTTTCACCTCCACTTATATTATCGGGATAAAGAGGTGGATTGTTGGTATCGGGAAGAAGATCCGGAACGGTTGGAGAATTATCCGGCTCAATAGGCTTTTCCGAATTATCGGGCATTTCGGGCTCGTTGGGTATTTCGGGCTCATCGGGTGTTTCGGACTCGTCGGGTAACGGAGCATCTTCGGGATCTTTAGGAACGGTCGACTCATCAGTAGGAAGATCGGGAGTGTCTACGGAAGCATCCGAATCCTGTTCGTTTTTGTCTTCTTTTCCATTTGAATCGTTTGGTGCATCTTGCGTGGGAACGTCCTGCTCATCCGAATCATCGGGCTTGCTCGGTTCATTTTCCGACGGCAGATCATCCGGTTCTTCAGGGGTTTCGGAATTTGAATCAACCAAATCATTACATTTATCGCATTTTTCGTCACCGTTTACATCGATATGCTCAACGCACTCGTTAGCTTCCGGCGTATCTTCGCCACAAGAGGTCACAAACATCAAAGAGAATACACAAAGGAATAACAGAATCAAAAAATAGAATTTTTTAAATCCTTGTCTTTTCATAAAAGCATCCTTTCTAAATTATATCTAACATCGACTCCTTACGACAGGAGATTGTAAAATTATCCTAACACATCCACCTAAAGCGGAGCTAAAGGTTATCTTATATTCATTATAAAATGTTATTGAGTTTTTTGCAACAAAAAATCAAAAAAGTCACTTTATGATAACAAAATGTTCAAAAAGGCAGCGACAAACAATTATCGCTGCCAAATTTTGCGCTTGCAAACGAATTTGCGGCAAAGGTTTAGGTTAGGTTAAAAGTCCACGCAAATCTATACCAAGCAGAGCACGCTCGCTCGTTACGGCATCATAAAGACGGAAGCCGCCTGCAAGATTATAAGTTCTCTTATGCCCAAGTCCCATAAGAATAGAGCAAGCAAGATAAGAACGGTGACCGCTGTGGCAATAGATATACACCGGTTTATTATCGGGAATACGAGGTGCAAATTCACGGAAACGATCAAGTGGTATATTTATAGCTCCGTTTATATGACCTCTTTTATACTCGGTTTCGGTTCTGACGTCAATAAGGATACCGCTACCGTTGCGCGGAACCTTTTCCACATCATGCCAGAAAAGCTGCTTAAGTCTGCCGGCTATAATGTTTTCCGCCATAAATCCAAGAAGATTTACAGGGTCTTTTGCGCTACCGACAGGGGGCGCATAACAAAGCTCAAGGTGAGCAAGATCCGTAATGCGAGCACCGCATCTTAATGCGGTTGCGATAACGTCCATTCGCTTATCAACACCGTCAAATCCAACAATCTGTGCACCAAGGATTCGACGAGTCTTCTTATTCCAAAGGATCTTAAGCGACATATTGTTAGCACCCGGATAAAAAGATGCGTGCGATGTTGCATAGAGGTAGGTTTTATCGTATGGTATTTTACGAAGAGATGCAGCTTTTTCGGTAATACCCGTTGAACACACGGTCATATCGAAAATTTTTATGGCAGAAGAACCCTGTGTTCCACGATATTCACTGTGTATACCCACTATATTATCGGCAGCAATTCTTCCCTGCTTATTGGCAGGACCCGCAAGCGGAATATAGTCCGGCGCACCGGTAACGAAATTCTCACAAGCAACGGCATCACCAACAGCGTAAATATCGGGTATATTGGTTTGCATATTATTGTTAACTATGATACAACCACGGCGTGAGCAATTTATTCCCGCCGACTCACAGAACTTGGTATCAGGCAAAACACCGAGCGAAAGAATAAGCATATCCGCAGAGATATAACGCGTTCCAAGATCAACGGAAACTGCGCCCTGACCATCCTTAACAGCCTTAATAACACTGTTTAAATACAAGTCTATGCCCTTTGATTTTAGATATCGCTGAACGTCTGCCGCCATATCATAGTCAAGAGATGAAATGATATGATCGGAAAGCTCGATTATCGATACACCGATTCCGATTTTTTTAAGATTTTCGGCAAGTGCAATTCCGTTGTAGCCACCGCCTACTATAATAGCAGAACGGGCATTTTTGCGTTCAATGCAGGTTTTTATTCTGTGTGCATCCTGTGCGTTACGAAGCGTAAAAACTCTATCCGAGCTTGTAACACCAAGGGACGGACGGTAAGGCACTGCTCCCGTTGAAAGAACAAGTTTATCGTAGGTTTCTACATAAGTAGTGCTACCGCGAAGATCCTTAACGGTAACTGTTTTATTATGCGTGTCGATAGAGATAACCTCGCTTGTAATGCGAACATCAACTTTAAAACGCTCTTGAAATGCCATAGGCGTATAGACATTAAGACTTGCATAATCGCGTATTTCTCTACCTAGATAGTATGGCAAGCCGCAGGTAGCAAAAGAAACACTCTCGCCACGCTCGATGATAATTATCTCGGCGTTTTCGTCAAGCCTTCTGAGTCTTGCGGCACAGGATGCTCCTCCTGCCACACCGCCTACTATTATAACCTTCATATAAAAACTCCCATTTACTTTGATGAAATCAACCCTTTGATTTATAATAAAGCATACAGTGACAATAACCCTCAAAATCCGGATCGGCTATCTGCTCACGGAACTCACGGCAGATGCACTTATTATCTTCGGTTCGTTCAAGACGGCAGGGGCAGTATCCACCCTTCTTTTTCAGACCGTCCTTAATGGTTGCAACTATTTCAGCGTTTTCATTAAGTCTGACCTTTTTATTCACCGTTTTACCCTCCAAAAAACAAAAAATCAAAGAATCGGTTACCCTATAATACCTTTACATATAATGTACCATAAAATAAAATAAAATGCAATTCTTTTTTTGTAAATAATGAGAAAATTCCGTCATCTATTGACAAACAGACGAAAAATATTTATAATTGTATGTATTCGGGCACTGCCCATTAATTTTAAGCTTTAAAAAGAAAGGACACAAATAATGAAAAAGTTTTTTGCCGAATTCAAAAAATTTATAGCGCGCGGTAACGTAGTCGATATGGCAGTCGGTGTTATCGTTGGTAGTTCGTTCACTGCAATAGTAAACGGCCTTAGCAACAACGTTCTCAAGCCTCTCATTAACTGGGTACTTACCCTCGCCTTCGGAAAGGAATCGCTTTCCGAAATTTACACGCCCCTCGTTAGCGTTTATGCGGAAGACGGCACCCTTGATCTTGCTCAATCCATATACATAGATTGGGGCGCATTTATTAATGCTATCATCAATTTCTTCATCGTTGCATTCGTTCTCTTTTTGATAGTAAAGATTATGAACGGTATCAAAGAGCGCCAGAACGAGTTTAATGAAGCAATTAATTCAGGCAAACCCACCAAGGAAGAAAGAGCTGAGATGAAAAAGCTCGGTATTAAGTTCTCCGACAAGGCTGCTGTTGCTGCTTACTATGCAGAAAAAGCAAGACTTGCCGAAGAGGCAAAGCTCGCTGAAGAAGAAAAATCAAGACTTGAGGCAGAAGCGAATCCCACTGCAGAAATGCTTCTCAAGGAAATTCGCGATATGATGAAAGCTAACAAGCAGTAATCTTCACAATTCAAAGGCACCCATGTCCCGAAAACTTGGGTGCTTTTAATTATTTAGCCATACTATGCAATATCAAACATCAAAATAGTTCAAATAAAGCGCAATATTGTTATTGAAAAACGCAAAAAAATGTAATACACTATAATCAAACAAAAAAGGAGATTGTTATGAAAGAATTCGGACTTCAACTCTTTTCTATAAGAGATAGACTCACCTGTGCTGACGGTGCGCGTGACGCTTTTCTTGCTATTCGCGATATGGGTTACACCCAAGTACAGACTGCCGGAACATACGAGGGCATCCCTGCTGAGGATTTTGCAAAATATGCTCACGAGGCAGGACTTTATGTTTGCGGAACTCATTACTCTTACGATAAAATCAAGAATGACATCGAAGGAACTATTGCATATCACAACCTACTTGGAACAAAGATAATAGGTGTTGGCGGTGCATATTCTATGGATGTTTTTAAAAGTCGCGAAAATTTAATGGCTTTTATAAACGAATACAACGAGATGGCAAAGATATATGCCGAGCGCGGTTTTAAGCTTTCATATCACAACCATGCAACAGAAGGAATCCGCCTTGAAGGAAAGCCTGTATTTGAGTATATGATAGAGGGCTTTTCAGACAATGTAACCTTCTGCTTTGATACATATTGGGCGCAGGTTGCAGGATTTGACGTAGTTCACACCCTAAAAAGGCTCAACGGCAGAGTCGAAATACTCCATCTTAAGGACTTCAGAGCATTCTATGAATACAAGCTTGACGGTGGGAAAATTTTACACGCTCCCAACATGATAGAGGTCGGTAAAGGAAATCTTGATTTTCCTCGCATTGTAGAAGCAGCCGAAGCGGCAGGATGCAAATATTTTATAGTTGAAGACGAATTTTACAGCACGGGCGACTCTATGGAATCGGTAAAAACCAGTGCAAATTATATTAAATCGACTCTTATTAAATAACTAGCTTCGCAGCAGTGTAATTGTAAAATACAACAATCACACTGCTATTCTTGTTTCTAGTGATATTTAAAGATAAAATACAAAAGAAAAATACAACAAAAAGCAAAAAAATCTATTTACATAACCGTATCTGCTGTGATAAAATGGTTTTGAAACAAGTGTTTCAAATTCTTATAAAAAGGTAGAATGCTTTATGAAAAAAATAAAATTTGGTATTATTGGACTTGGACACCGTGGATACAGCATGCTAAAGGACAATATTATACATTTCGACGAGTTTGAGTTCGTTGCACTCTGTGACCTTTATCAGGACAGAATGGACAACGCTGAGGCGTTAATCCGCGAAAGGCGCCCCAATGCCCCCGAAATATTAAAGTGTGACGATTATAAAAAGGTTATCCATTCCAAAAATCTTGATGTAGTATACGTTTCCAGCGCATGGGAAAGCCATATCGAAATAGCAATCTACGCATTAAGAGCCGGAGTCGCGGTAATTTGCGAGGTTGGCGGTGCGTATTCAATCGAGGAATGCTTCGAGCTTGTAAAGGCTTATGAGGAAACCGGCACGCCGTTTATGCTTGCCGAAAATTGCTGCTACGACAAGTCAGAGCTTCTTGCAACTGCAATGGCAAGAGCCGGAAAATTCGGAAAGATAGTTCACTGCTCGGGTGCTTATGCTCACGATCTTCGTAATGAGATAACAAGCGGAAACATTATCCGCCATTACAGACTTCGCAATTACACATTAAGAAACTGTGATAACTATCCAACTCACGAGCTTGGTCCTATTGCAAAACTGCTTAACATTAACAGGGGAAACAGACTTGTTTCTCTCGTTTCAATGGCATCTTCCGCGCACGGACTCGATGAATATATTAATAAAAATAAGCTTTGGGAAAAAGATCCCTCTCTTAAGGATCGTAAATTCGCACAGGGAGATATTGTTACAACTATAATCAAGTGTGCAAACGGTGAAACCATAACTCTCACCCTTGATACCACCCTTCCTCGCTCTTATGACCGCGCGTTTACCATTCGCGGCACAGAGGGATATTACACAATGAGCACCAACTCCGTATACTTCGACGGAATGCCTGAGCTTTGGGATCCGGTTCAGCAGGTTAAAGACACATTGGATAATGCGAAGGAATACGAAGCCGAGTTTCTTCCCGACGTTTGGAAAAACATCACCGAAGAAGATAAAAAGCGCGGACACGGCGGCATGGACGGAATTCTCTTCAAAAAGTTCATCAAGAATTTCACCGAAGGCAATTCCATGGATATAGACGTATATGATGCTGCGGCTTGGATGTGCATCTCGTGCCTTTCCGAAAAATCTATAGCTGAAGGCGGTACGGTTCAGCAGATACCCGACTTTACAAGCGGAAAATGGATAATTCGCGAACCCAAGGATGTAATAGATTTCTCAAAGCATTAACCGAGATTTGAAGGGGTCGGCGCATTTGGGCGCAACCGAAAATGACCGAAATAGAATAAAAAGCTCACTTTTTGACAAATGAGCTAAAAAATATAGTATATGGTTGAAATTCTACGAATTTCTCCATCAAATTATAGTCTTATAGTCATTTTCTCTTCGCGTTTCCGTCTCGCTTCGGCTCGGTCACGCTCGGGGTCTGACAGTTATTAACTGTCATTCAACACCCTCGCG
>CAYRJG010000110.1:0-7714 GCA_964424525.1 uncultured Ruminococcus sp. | reverse complement strand
TTCATCGTCTGTGCTTCATCTGCGTAATTCACATAAATGGAAACTCCGTTACTATCATTACGGGCGATAACGTATATCTCGCTCGATTGAATGAGGCGACCGAAAAAATCGAGTCTTACGTATATAATAACAGCTCGTCCGAGCCGACCAGAGCGGCAGACGGTATAGAAATAATTGGATACGAAGAATTTTCCAGAAATTATTCTATAGTTTTGGATGATCGCGGTTGGAAGACTGTTTATAACTATAATGGCGAGGTAATCGCTATGTCAGACGGAGCTTTGGATCTTACTCCGGTAGAGGGAGCGATCATTGTATCCGCAACCATCAATGGCGTAATTCGCAATTACGTAGTTCATAGCTCCACCGCCCAAAAGTAAGTGCATTTATAGATGCGTACTTGTGGCATAATTTAAGAAAGGAATGGTCTGTAATGAAACGCTCAAAAATAATCAAGCTGCTCTCGCTTGTGCTTTGTGTCGTTCTGCTTCTTGCATCCTGCGAAGAAGAACCGACATCGCCAAGTGACGGTGATAAGCCTAATAACGAGCAGACTGTAACTCCCGAGTTTGAAAATTACTTTGACGTTAATTTTAGGTCTGACGTTTTGAGCCTTAATGAAGCTGTAAGATTTGACGGCGAGGTCGTTGATTTTTATTCGAACTTAGGTGTTTCGCTTATGCTTCTTAAGGAAGCTCGCATTGATGAAATGAACAGAGTTTGCGAGATTTTCAAGGTTTATAACGTTGAGATTGGAGAGATTCTTTCTCCTATAAATAATACATACGACAGAGTCGGTGTAATCCCCGAAAACATTGTAAGCACTAATGAAAATCAAAAGCGCACAGTTGCAATTGATTTTATCGAGGTAGACGGCGTTGTGCCTATGATCGAGGTAAGAATTACCGAGCTTGAAAAGATAGATGATGACGAAAAGAAGGAAAACGATGAGATAGTCGGTGATTACCGCACTTTGAGTGACGTTTTCTTCTACTACGACATTTACGGAACAGAGATACTTTCCTGCTCAACCGAGCTTGAAGCAAGAGATCCTGTTGCTACTACTTACAGTAAGAGTATTTGTATTGATATAGGTAAGACCTCTGCGGTTTTTGATAAGGAAAATTTAAATCTCATTGAAACCTTTAACAATGAAACCGAGATGGTTTTTGCCGATTACTCTTATATTAATGACAACTATTACTACTATAAATCTTCTACGATGTATGGTGGATATTGTACTGTATACGACAAGAGTGGAAATATCGTTTATTCTATGACCGAAAATGACCGCTTTGAGATCTTTGTTTTGGACAACGGAAATATTGTATGTCAGGTATTTGAGGTTGTTCTCGGTGAAGAAAACAAAGGTGATGTGGAAATTGGTGAACTATGGTATAACGTACACACCTACCTTGTTGATATCGCCGGCAATAAAGAGGTAGAAATAAAGACAAATCTTATTATAAAAGATATATTGACCTCCGTTGACCTTGAAAACTATAATATCCCGGTTACCGAGCACACAAAGAATCTTTTGATTTATGCGGAGATTGAAAAAAAGCATGTTTCCGATGAAGAATCTGGATTTGCTGTAATAGATAACGAATTCAATATTGTTTTTGATACAGAAAATAGATATCCTATCGAAACAACTCCTGTTTTATTCACGAACATAGCCGATGGATATTTCCAGCTTAAATTGTTCACTGCGGCGGATTATGCAATTATCGATTCCAACGGTGAAACTGCATCGCTTATCAATAACGATGTAACCGTTCTTGAGAACATAATTGTAACCGATAATGGAATTTATGATTATTATCTGAAATCAATATATGATTTTGAATCTTGCGGCGAAGAGCTTGTAACTGTTGTCGGCAATTCGATAATAGTAGTCAATGCCCCCGATCCTGAACAGGATGAATATGTAAGATCTTACAAAATGCTCAATGTTGATTCAAACGGAAATGTCACAACTCAAAGTGTATTCAACCATAATTATCGCTTCTCATACGTTGAAGGCGATGTGATAGTTATGGAAGACGTAGAAAAGAATAAGTTCACAGCATTTAATAACAAGTGTGAGCATTTGTTTACTACACACACCTATCTCAAGGTTATTGAGAACGGTGACAACTACATAGCGATGACAAGCGCGGACGGAAAAGTTCGAGCTTACGCATTAGGTTGATTGGCGCATAGAAAGGAGAAGATATGATGAAGAAAATTAATTTTATCGTGTTTTTATCGGCTTTGCTTTGCGCTATGATGCTCTTTTCCTCCTGTGGTGAAGAAGAACCTGTACAGGGAGAAAATCCACCCGTTCAGGATGATCCGGCAAATGTTGAAGCTAACCTGCCACCTCAGTCAATAACTGATAACATTTCGGATGCTGTAACAGATATTGATAAATATCTCTCTTATGGCGGAGATAAAAACAGTGCCGAAATTAAAAACGCTTTTGAGCTCTTTGATTCCAAAAACGGTGAAACCCTTTATAGTTCATATAAATACGTTGCAGTTATAAAAGAGGAGCGCAGAAACACGGATATTGATCCTGCGACACCGGACATAATAAGCGTGCGCTACAAGGCTGTTAATCTTGTTAACGGAAAGGCTATCTATTCGTCGAATCTTATCAGTTATCTTGATAACGGTAGCCGTCCGATGACTACCTATTCATTCAACGTTATTTCCAATATAATTCTTGAGGTTGAAACAAGAGAAAGCTTTGGAGATTCTGCGCCGCAAAGAGTTACTTTTGACTATTACACTCTTGATGGCGTTAAGCTTCTCAGCGTTGACGAAAAGCATCATTCTGTATCACAGATTGATTACGAGGATGCCGGTTATAAATCCGTTACTATTGATACTGTGACATACATTATTCGCGATGACGCAATAGTATACAAGTTTGATGCCGGTGCGGAAAGACCCCTTCCCGCAGTATTCCACGAATACGGTGATTATAAGTATGTAATAAAGAATGAAGAGGGAGAGGTTTTTGTTCAGATACTTGATTTGAATTATATATGCCTCTCGCAGTTCCAGCTTCCTGCAAAAATACACAGAAATATCTCGTTTACTCCAGTAACTACAACGGATAACGCGATATTCGTTCTCGGAAACGGAAATCTTCTTATTCGCGGAGTTTATGAGGTTTCTGACGGAGAGGACTACGATTTCGTTTACTTGACCAAAAAATATGCATCTTATGCAGCATTGTATGATGTAACGAGTGGAAATGCACACGAGATCAATCTTGATTTCTTCGTTTCTGATCTCTACTCGGTACAGTATGAGAAATATGATCAGGCGGTATGCAGTGTTTCGGCAGAAAATAATATTGCAACCATTTTCAAGTACGATGCGACAAGAGAAACATTGACCGAGTCCGCGGTAGTTCTTGATAACGAGCTTAATATCGTATGCGAGCTTCCCACTATCCTTGCCACTCAAAGCACTAATGCAAAAGATATTATCTACGTAGACCAAACAAGATTCATTTTTACCACTAATGTTAGTGATAAGAGCTTTGTTTACCTTGTTGATTCCGTAGCCAATACAGTAACACTGATCTCGAATGAGGCGGTGTTTATGGACCAATATTTCTACACCGATAAGGCTATATACGATTATTCGCTCAAGGAGCTTTATCGTATGGGTGCAGGTGAGACTGTTTATGCAGAGATAGGCAACGGACTCCTTATATCAGAATCTAACAATGATTATAAGATTTTCTGTATGAGTGAGTTTTCCGGATCTGGTGTAAAAGAGATCACAAGCACAAACGGATTGCGCTTTGTATCATACGGAGAGGATTACGTTGTATTCAAAAACGAAATGAGTATTCCCGATAGCCGTTATTATATTTACAATTCCAAAGGTGAGTGCGTTCTTACTACGGAAAGTGCTCCTATGATAAGCGAAATAACCGACGGTATTTACCTCGTTACGTTCAATTACTATGAGAGCGTTATGGTAGGGGAATATTCTTATACGTATATCCCCCACTCAAAATCTATTGTATTGAGCAATAAATAAAAGGAGAACAAACGATGAAAACGAAAATTTTTGCTTTGATCGCAGTAATGCTTTGCATCGGAATGCTCCTTGTTTCCTGCGGAGAAGAGGAAGCCGAGCTTGGAGCTTGCACCTCTCACGTTGATGAGAATAAGGATAAAAAGTGCGATACCTGTGCAACAGACTATATCGCTCCCTGCACAGCACTCGTAGATGAGGATAATGACGGAAAATGTGACTATTGCGGTCACGAAGGCGAGCTTCCCGGTGAAGAAATTCCCGTTATGGTTGTAAACCCCATTCCATCTGATGCAGATGTTAACGATTACTTTGATTTTTCATATAAAGACGGCGTTGTATCAATAACTCAGGTTGATGCGCTTATGGGCGGAGTTATAAAGAATAACGCAGAGGAAAACGGTGGAAGAATAGTTGTTCTTAAGTATACCAATCCGATTTCCGAGGAAGACAGACAATCTCTTGGCTTGACCGGTGAGATTGACCCCAATGATCCTCTTGAGAGAGATTATTACAATATATATGATCTCGTTCAGAAAAAGACGGTTTATTCCTTTGCTACCGCGCCCTATAATACCGTAACTCCCTTGACCGAGAGTTATGTATTCCGACTTTCGGATTATTACTTCAGTGTAATGAAGACCAAGACCACCTATCAGGACAATAATCCTTTCGGTGAGCCCACTATAACCTATACTTACACTTATTACACTAATGCAGGTGATTCTATTACTATCACCAATACCACGGATAACTTTAATGAGGAACTCGTTGGCGAGGTGTTCTATCTTACCGTTAATGATCGCGTGTTCCCGATAGACATCAATACCGAGAAAAGACTTACCCTTGCAGGTCAGGCCGAGCCGTATTTCGGTAATATAGATACCTTTGTTAAGCGCCCTGCATTTGATCACGTTTATAACAATATGGGTTATGTTTTTGAAAGAAATTCTGACGGAGATATAGTTGGCGTTCAGGTATATGATCTTAAGCAGTGGTTGGATTGTGTATATTCATACACCGTTCCTTCGTATGTTGATAACGAATACACCACGATGGGTGTTCTTAACAATTCTACAATTCTCGTTCAGACTATGATACATCTTATGGATAACGTTAAAGCGTATGACGTTATTGAATCCGGTGAAAAGTATGATATCGTATATACCGTTATCAATCCTATCGACGGTTCTGTTAAGGAAATAGAGTTTGGTTATTATATAAGCTCTATAAGTGAGGCAACAAATTCTTCCTTGGTTGCAGACACTACATTATCTCCCAACGTAGCTTATATCTATCCTATTGTTGAGGATATGATAGATTACAGCGATATAATGACTGTTATAGTAGATAACGATCTCAATATCCTTTGTGAGCTTGATGAGGTTCTTCCTGCACAGTATTTGGCTGATAAAACTCCTGTTGGCGGTGGACTTTACGTTGTAACCTTGAATATCGGCGGTGATTTAGTTGATGCAGTTATTGATGAATTGGGTAAGCTTAAGACCTATCTTCCCGAAAACTGCTATCGCGGTGACGGATTCATTATCGCAGGAACAAAGATTTACAGTTACGATATGACCGAGAAGTTCAATCTTCGCAGCCTTGAGGCAGAATATACGATAGAGGAAAAGTCCCGTGGATTCCTCATTCTCTCAAAGCCAAATGTTGGCGATAGTGAGAAGAAGGATTATTACTACTATGACCCTGCCGAACTATCACAGCCCGATCTTATTGCATCCGAAAGCACATCTACCTCTAATAAGATGTTTTTGGGAATGCTCGGTTCTTCGCTTTTTGTAATTCGTGAAAGACTTTTTGCAGATCAGACTACAGGTAGCGAAATATACCGTTATTACGTATTCAATGCCAATAACGACAATATAAAGGAATTTGGCGAGAAACCTATTTTTGCCGGCGAGTATGATCAAGCAATTCTTGCAACCGACGGAACATATCACTATGTTTTTTCAAAATAATTGAATAAAACGAAGAGGGTAGCTCAAGTACAAAAAACTTGAGCTACCCTCTAATGCGTTAAGGGGCTAGGGGGATCCCACGCGAAAATTCGGGTTCTCCCGACCAACAGGTGTATATATACACGTCGTGATAGGGAAACTATTAAATAAATTTTTGCGAAGAAAAAGCGAGGATACTGTATACTACAATATCCTCGTTTATTTTTGTTTGGTCCTGTCAAATGGACAGCTCCATCTTACTTCGCTGCGTCTGCGTTCTTCGCAACAATCTCTACACCCTTGTAGTAGCCGCAAGCCTTGCATACACGGTAAGCAAGGTTAGTTTCGCCGCACTGAGGGCACTTAACAAGGTTGGTAGGAGCTTCAAGCTTCCAAACGCTGGAGCGTCTTTTCATCTTTCTTGAGTGAGATACCTTTCTCTTTGGTACTGCCATTTTTCATTCCTCCTATGTGAGTCTGCCTAGTCGGCATTCTCGTACTATGTATTATTTATTATTATTCATTTGGTCGAGAAGCTTTTGAAGCGGTGCAAGGCGCGGATCTATTTCCTTTGCCCCACAGTCACATTCGCCCTCGTTCAGATTTTTGCCGCATCTTTGACAGAGCCCCTTGCAATCCTCGCGGCAAAGAAAACGGAGAGGGAACTCCATTTCGAGTTGATCGTAGACCGGACCGTCCATATCAAGAAATCCGTCTTCGATTATTGCATAGTCATCCTGCCTGTCTTCATCAAGATCTGCAATTACCTCTCTTGGGGCTACGGTTTTCTCAAGATCAAAGGTGAAATTGCCGGAAATTTCCTTGAGGCATCTTGCGCATCTTGCTGAATAATCAACCGATGCCGAAAGAGCCATACGCATATAACCGGCGGTGTTGGTGATATCACCCCAGATCTTCATGGGAGAAGGAAAACTTACACCGTAAAGAAAGCTCGCAGTATCTTCGGGATCAATATCAAGATTTGCTTCATATTCAAACTCAAGCAGTCTTTCGCCTGCTAAAAGCGGTCTGAGATCAAGCTTCACTTCGATACCTCCCACGCTGTTTAATAGCATTTTCGGCTTTTGGGCATAGTTTAGGCTATGTTTCCAAAGTCGTACACTATATTATATAACTTCTTAAATTTAAAGTCAAGTGTTTTTATAAAAAAAGTTATTTTTCTTTTTGCTTTGCTCAACTTGACAATATCTTACGGTTATTGTATAATAAATTTAATAAATATTTTATGTAGGAGAATTATGCTATGATGACGGATATTGAAATAGCGCAGTCGGTCAAACCGCGCAACATTCTTGAGATAGCAAAGGAGGCGGGGATTGACGAAAAGTATGTTGAGCTTTACGGTAACACTAAAGCAAAGCTTGACCTTTCGCTTCTCGCTGATCTCGACAACAAGCCTGACGGAAAACTCATTCTTGTTACGGCAATAACTCCCACCCCGGCAGGTGAGGGTAAAACTACTACCACCATCGGACTTGCCGACGGTATGCACAGAATCGGCAAAAAGGTTGCCGTAGCTCTCAGAGAGCCCTCTCTCGGGCCTGTATTCGGTGTTAAGGGCGGTGCAGCAGGCGGCGGCTGGGCGCAGGTTATTCCTATGGAGGATATAAACCTTCATTTCACAGGCGACTTCCACGCAATCGGTGCAGCCAATAACCTTCTTGCGGCTATGCTTGATAACCACATCTATC
>CAYRJG010000109.1:0-7795 GCA_964424525.1 uncultured Ruminococcus sp. | reverse complement strand
CCTTTTTTGGGGTTAGCTTAATGAGCTAGCCTCTTTTCTTAACTTAATGACATTGACCGAGTGGTGTCTTTTTTTATTGCTAGCGGTGGGATGAAAACCCGCCCCGAGGCTACAAAAATCGCAGTTTTCTTTCATGTGCAAAAGGCAGCACCACTTTCTCATATTTTATATTTTATCCCGTTCTGTGATGGGAATAATCTTTGTTTTGTCACATTTTAGAAACTTTATTTCAGCAAAGAGATTTCGTTTCCATCAAGCTTGATTTCTGTTGAATAAAATTCGGTAAGAGCCTTTATCATATCGATCACATCCGACACTGCCGCGGTTTCCACGGCGGAGTGCATAGCAAGCTGCGGAATTCCTATATCCACCGTCGAAACAGAAACACGAGTGTTCGATATTGAGCCGAGAGTTGATCCACCCGGCATATCTGCTCTGTTATAATAGGATTGAATTTTAACCTCAGCTCGCTCGCAAATTTGCGAAAACAGCGCATCGGATATCGCATCGGTTGCATATTTTTGATTTGCATTGTGCTTTATAACTATACCGCCCGTTAATAAAGGAGCATTATCCGAATCCGAAAATTCGGGGTGATTCGGATGCTTTGCATGTGCATTATCGGCACTCACCATAAAGCTTCGAGAAAGCGCGCAAGTATATGCCACATCATCCGAACACATCCTACGGAGTATATCGGAAAGGAAGGTTGATGCCGCACCCTGCTTAGTATCCGAGCCAACCTCCTCATTATCAAAAACAGCAATCACAGGTGTTGCAGCGGTATCCTTTGCCGAAAGGAATGCTTCAAGAGATGTGAAAACACATCCGAGATCATCAAATCTCGGAGTAAGAAGGAATTCTCTGTTTGCACCGAATTTCAAAGGCTCACATCTTACATAAAGAAAAAGGTCATGGGATAAAATATTCTTTGAATCTACAGAAAGAATTTCTGCCGCAATATCTCTAATTCCCTTTTCGTTACCGAGAATTGAATAAAGAGGTATCATATCAACCGCAACATTCGGAGAAAAACCGTCGTTTATACCTCTGTTAAGGTGTATGGCAACACTCGGAATGGAAAGAAGGTCGCGATCTATATTAATAAGCTCGCTTTTGATTCCGCTTTCGGTGCGCAATACCACTCTGCCTGCAACGGAAAGTGGGCGGTCAAACCATGAATAAAGTATCGCTCCGCCGTATTTTTCCACGGGAAGCCTTACATATTCGCCTTTAGCCGATTCATCCGAATTCTTAACTCTGAAAGAGGGAAAATCGCTATGAGATGCACAAATCATAAAACTACGCGGCTCTGCTCTATGACGAAAGGCGATGACAGAGCTTCCGGCTCTGATTACAAAATATTTTCCGCCGTTTGCAAGATTCCACTTATCACTCTCACAAAGCTCGGTATATCCCGCCTTCAAGAGTTCGTTTTTTATAGAGTTCACCGTATGGAACGCAGAGGGCGAGTTTTTTATAAAATCAAACATTGAATTGATGTATTTTTCGATTTTCATAAAATCTCCAATCACATAAAGAATCGATTTTAAATTATTTTACTACTATTTTTTATTATTGTCAACTTAACTCTTGAAAAAAAAGCGAGATTGGTGTAAACTATTAATAAAAACACAGGCGGACAAACAGTATGCTTTCTTTTCCCGAATACAAAGAAATAGACAGAGTTCTTTTTTATTTTGAAGAAATATCAAAAATTCCACACGGGTCGGGCAATACAGATAAAATTGCCGAATATTTGACGGAATTTGCAAAGGAACACGGTCTTTTTGCAAAGCGCGATTCAATAAACAATGTGACAATCAAAAAGCTCGGAACTGTAGGTTATGAAAATCACTCCCCAATCATTCTTCAAGGACATCTTGACATGGTGATTGCAAAAACCGACGACTGTAAAAAAGACCTTTTAAATGAAGGTATATCAATTTTGCGCGAAGGAGATTTTTTGCGTGCTGACGGCACAACGCTCGGTGCCGATGACGGTGTTGCAATAGCATACGCGCTTGCGCTTCTTGAGTCGGATGATATTCCACACCCGCCGCTTGAGGTAATATTAACATCCGACGAGGAAATAGGACTTATCGGTGCTATCGGATTTGATGCATCACATATTGAGGGCCATACGTTAATCAACATAGACAACGGTGGCGAAGGCGTATTCACCGTAGGGTGCGCCGGCGGACTTCATGTTGAAATATCACTGCCCATGTATAAAGCGGATACCGAAGCTAAAAATACCCAAATATCCATATTCGGACTTATAGGTGGTCATAGCGGCGCAGAGATACACAAGTGCCGAGAAAACGCCATCAAAATTCTCGGAGAGGTGCTTTGCGAGGTATGCAAGGCTACACCCGTGCGACTTTATTCTATCGTTGGAGGTGATGCAGACAATGCCATTCCGCAGTCCGCAAAGGCGATAGTTCAAGTTCCCGACGAAAAATTGGATACCGTTTCAAGAATACTGACCTCTGTTTGCAATAAATACCGTGAAATAGAGCCAAATATTGATTTTTCAATAAAAAACACAGGTGTCGGCAAGGCATATACCGAGGAAGATACCAAAAAACTTATCTCCTTGATATGCGAACTTCCAAACGGAGTTATTGCCATGAGCGAAGATATCAAGGGATTGGTTGAAACCTCGCTTAACCTCGGCATTATCAATACAGAAACCGACAGAATTTCTCTTGCTATTCTTTTGCGCTCTTCCAAGGATACAGAAAAGAGGATTCTTGCGAAAAGAGTTTGCGCCGTTGCAACATCTCGCGGAGCGCGTTTGACTGAATCGGGGGAGCATCCGGGTTGGGACATAAAAAAGAATTCTGCTATTCGCGATATTATGAAAAACACCTACAAAAAGCTTTACGGCAAGGATGTTATAATCGAGGCTACCCACGCCGGGCTTGAATGCGGAATATTTTTTGACAAAATAGAAAATCTTGATTGCATTTCAATAGGTGCGGATACGCTTGATGCACACACGGTAAAGGAACGCCTTTCCCTGCCCTCTTTCTCAAGAATGTGGCTATTTCTAAAAGAGGTTCTTTCAGCGCTTTAATTTCACACGGGATAAATCCAATCCCTTTATCGAAAGGATATTTATATGAAAAAATCAATACTGAAAAAATACGCAAGACTTATAGCAAGATGCGGTGTAAATGTAAAGAAAGGTCAGGAAGTTATAATTACAGCAGAGCTTGATCAGCCTGAATTTGTTGAAATGCTTGTTGAAGAATGTTACAGGGCGGGGGCAAAAAAGGTTTCTGTTGATTGGACTCATCAGCCGCTTACCGCACTTAATGTAAAATACTGCAAGGAAGACGTTCTCGGCTCACTTGACGAGTGGCAGATCAAAAAATGGGAGCACCAAGCCGAAGTCCTGCCCTGCAAAATATATCTCACGAGCGAAGACCCCGACGGTCTTTCAGGAGTTGACCAAAAGAAGTATGCGACCGCAAGTGCTTCGAAAGCAAAAACCATAAAGCCAATACGCAGAAGGATGGAAAACAAATATCAATGGTGTATTGCAGCTGTCCCCGGTAAAGCATGGGCAAAAAAAGTATTCCCCGAATTGAGCACATCTCGTGCTATTGAAGAACTTTGGGAAGCTATTTTGCTATGTGCAAGAGTGACCGACGATCCTATTTCCGAATGGAATATTCATAACGAAAATCTTTCAAAGAGATGCGAATATCTCAATTCACTTGGCATAAAGGAGCTTCATTATACATCAAAGAATGGAACAGACCTCAAGGTTGGACTGATTCCCGAAGCACTCTTTATGGCAGGTGGCGAATTTGCTCAAGATACAGATATATATTTCAATCCCAACATTCCAACCGAGGAGGTTTACACCTCTCCGATGAAGGGCAAGGCAGACGGAGTCGTTTACTCTTCAATGCCTCTTTCTTACGGTGGTCAGCTCATAAACGACTTTTGGTTCAAATTTGAAAACGGACGTATCGTAGATTCGGGTGCTAAAGAAAATGCAGATATGCTCCGCGAAATGATTTCAATGGATGAAGGTGCTTCATATCTCGGAGAATGCGCGCTCGTTCCCTACTCTTCACCCATAAGAAAAAGCGGAATATTGTTTTACAATACACTTTTTGACGAAAACGCGGCATGTCATCTTGCGATAGGAATGGGATTTACAAACGTGCTTCGTGACTTCGAAAAATATAGTGATGACGAGGCTCATAAAATGGGAATTAACGACTCTGTTATACACGTTGATTTTATGATAGGAACAGAGGATCTTTCTATAAACGGAATAACTGAAGGCGGCAAAGAGGTAAAAATATTTAAAAACGGTGACTGGGCGTTTGAAATATAACAAATAAATGGGCTGAGTCAAATTTGGGCATAATTTCAAATTGACCGTCAACCTGCTCCAAACGATGCTAAAAGCCAAGGGCAATCAAATTGTTTTGCCCTTGGCTTTTAGTTTTTTGTACAGATTGTTCATAATTTGTTAATGTTATGAATCAGCCACTTTTATTTATATACTCAAAAATCAGTCCTTAAAGAACCTTAAAACATATAAGAAACCGGATAACGATTCCTATAAGAAGGTAGAGAGCAACAAGACCACCAACGATGCCGATGATCCAACCAATAATAGGAAGGATATCAATGCTTTTTATCGCAATTATATATATAAGTTTACGTTTCTAGCAAATTACCAATACCGTGTAGCTTTAAATTTGATAAGCATTTTTAATTTTCAAAACTTATGCTTTATTCATTTTTCACTTTTCATAAGGATATTCTCTCAAAATGCTAAGAAGCTTATTATAATCAAGACGCATTACAGCTGCGACCTCGTCTGCCGCACCGTAGCTAACGAGGAGCTCTTCACCAAGCTTTATCATTCCCGTAAAGAATACGCAAGGAATACCAAACTTTGCAGGCTCCTCAAAATCCACCTCATTCACAATCCAACGCTTGGGATAAAGGTGGGTTATCTCGGGAAAATCATTTTCTCTTTCCTTGAGTATCATAAACGATTGAGTATACCCAATTACATCATCCTTCTTACCGTGAAAGGAAAGCAACCACTCGCCATTTCCCAGCGGTAGCATAGGCGTGCTTGCGCCAACTCTGTTTGCCTGCCAATCAAGACGGGGAGAATAGATTATCTCTCTGCGAGTTGCCTTTTCCGCAAAGGAATACAAATCCGGGGAAGCTGACATTACCATAGACGGCAATGGTTCGTCAAACTCATCATATTTATTCGGGGTTACGGGTCTGTGAAGCATGACATACTGCATTTTTCCGTCTATCATCATTTTTTCGGGAAAGATAACTACATCTCTGTCCTGTCCGCGCACGGGATCTGTAAGCGATGTGATAAATGTAAACGCGGCACTGTAATCTTTATCAGAAAGAGCGGCAAGATCAACCTTATAAAGAACAGTAACTGTAAGATTTTCGGCACTTACATATGGAGAATCCTCGGATTTTGCCCATTCAGGCATACATTGGCTCGGCTCGTCATGCTCCCAATAGGGGCCGGGCGGAAACATTCTGCAGGCTACCGTGAGATAACACTCTCCCTCAATGAAGAAAAGACGAGGGTCTTCTATGCATCCGTTGTGATATGCGGGCACGAACTCACCGCGACCATTACGCACAAGCAGCTCCTCAGCTTCATATTTTAGCATCGGTGCAAGAGCGGGATTGGTAAGATCAAAATCAAATGTTTCACCACCATCTTCCGACCAGGCGTAAGCAAGAAAAATCGGGTACGGGAGCGGCTTTCCCTCAAGCCTTTTATGAGGATAAGGTCCGGATGTGCGAATAAGCATATGTATTTTGCCTGTTTTGGGATCCTCAATTATTGCAGGGTTGAGGACCATTTCGCTTGCAAACGGACAATCCTTCACGGGTGAGAGAATCAGCTTTCTTTTCAAAACAATATTTTCGTTTTTCATATTACTGTATCCTTTGCGATATTTGAATTAATCAAGAGCCTCTAAAATAGTGTCCTTAGGTCTATATCCAACGATTCTGTCAACCTCTTCGCCATCCTTGATAACAATAAGAGTCGGGATGCTTGCAACACGATATTGGATTGCTATATCTGTACTTTCATCTACATTTATCTTTCCCACTATAACATCGCTTTTTTCGTTAGATATTTCCTCTACTATCGGAGCAATCATTTTACACGGACCGCACCAATCAGCATAAAAGTCAACAAGAACCGTGCCCTTTTTAAGGAGAACCTCCGAATTAAAATTTTCACTGTTCAATTTAATAACTGCCATGTTTTTACTTCCTTTCTTTTATATACATATATACAGTTTTTCACATCCAAATACATTTTATCACAAATCATATAAGATTTCAACCACAAAATAAAAACATTATATGATAGACTCACATACAAAATAGAACTAGCTAACGGTGAGCCATTGTATCTATGAATGATATCATAAAATGTCGAATAAATCGATCAAAACAGACTTACTCTGAGTATCAATGAAATCTTTTTGTAAATATTAAAAAACTTGAAAACACTAGTTTTTTCAAGAGTTAAAGTAGTGCAGGAAGAGGGGTATACTGCTCGATTGTGAGGATTGTGCTAACCATTCCACATTAGTGTAAATCTCAGCTAACATCTCCTCGCAACGCAGATGCTGCGGATAACCTGTTCCTCGCGGTACGCTCTGTGCCCTCGGTATGCGAACTCACCGTTTCGCTTTGCGAACGAGAGTTCGTCCTCTATAGCTGTGATATAAAAATAAACGCCATCCTCGAGAGATGGTGTTTATTTTTATGCGGTAAATGGACAAAAAGCTGTCTAAACGAGGTAAAAACGAATAAAAGGTGCGCAACACAAAAACATTCATTTTAGATATGCTTTTCTTTTTTCGCACATAGCATAACAGCAGACTTGCCAACTGGTTGCGATTTTATTCACAAGAATATTGCACGTAAAGGTATCCTTGTGTTACTTGATCGCCGTTTTCTGTCTTATAAGAAACGCGGTAAGTACCATCTTGAATTTCTGTCTCGTCACCGATGAGCACCGTATAGGTATCCTCTGTCTGAAGCTCTATGGTGTCTGAAGGAATACCGTATACAAACGCCATCTCGGATAGCTGCGTTTTGAATTTTTCATAGCTAATCCGACCTTCAGTTGTCAGCGTGACAGCAAAATCGGTTGCCTGTGCATAAGTAAGCGTGAGTGTCCCATTTTCGCTTTTTGCCGCCGTCACAGTCATACTTTCAAGGCTTATGGGCATATTGACGATCTCGCTTACCGCCACGGGTGTGTAAGCCGATACTCGGATACCATCCGAGGTAGCGATATAAGCCATAAGTGTATAGCTGCCGGACGAGAGCGCGGGCAGTGCGAAATCAAGCGACGAGGCCGTCACGGTGAAGGCATCCTCATTCGCATATTTGGTTGACGAGGTGTTTTCCATATCCAAATGAACAAGCCCGCCGTTGGCATTGGCAAGCGCCAACAGAATCTTATAAGGCTCATTCTCGACATATAGCGTCGCGTCCTCAACGGTCAAAGAGATACTGCCGACGAATGCCTTGCCGGCGTCAATCGTGATACCTTGGAAGTCGCTTTCGGTTATGGATGCGAATTTGATATTCAGCTCAACGACCTCTGTGTCGGAGATGTTTATCACATCCGCATCCTTCACAGCGGTATACAGAGCCGCCATATCACTTATGCGTACCTTTTCCTTATTAATGGCCTCAGCGATCCCTGCCTCATCTACGACCGAAACGCCGTTCCACGTGTAAT
>CAYRJG010000108.1:0-7868 GCA_964424525.1 uncultured Ruminococcus sp. | reverse complement strand
GTTGTTCAATTTTCAAGGAACGATGCGATCCGAGAATCGCGCTCTGCTTCTGCTCCGAAAGGTTTTCTTTCGGAGATGTAGCTTTATAATTATATCATCACTTTTCCCGATTGTCAATAGTTTTTTCAAAAAATATTGAATTATTTTTCGAGTTTTTTCAATAATCATCATATAGGAGGTTGTAATAATGTTTTCGATATTTATAAGAACCCTTATTATATACGTTTTACTATCCGTCTCATTAAAAACGATGGGAAAACGCCAAATTGGAGAATTAAACGTAAGCGAGCTGGTTTCAACACTACTTATATCAGAAATTGCAGCCATACCGATTGATGATCCCGATTTACCGTTAATGAATGCAGTTATCCCTATTATTTTTATCCTTTCGTTGGAAATAATACTTTCATACGCCAAAACAAAATATAACAAGATCAAAAAATATGTAGAAGGAGATCCTGTTTTTATAATATATAAAGGCAAATTGCGACAGGATGCCTTAAAAAATAATAGAATATCTATAAATGAATTCCTATCGGAAATGAGAAATCAAGGAATCGGGGATATAAGTGAAATAGAATATGCGCTTCTTGAGCAAAGCGGAAAAATATCTATTTTGAAAAAGAACACGAATGTTGCACATTCTTTGATAATCGACGGAGAAATCAACAGCATAGAAACGAAGCTTTTAAACATAAACGCGCAAACGATTTCAGATATATTAAGCAAAAAAAGAATCAGTCAAGAATGCGTATTTCTTATGACGGTCAATGACGAAAAAACAATAAATATAATACTAAAGGAAGAAAAATGAAATCTGTACGACTCGCTTATACCCTTTTGTTTATTTCACTTATTATTGTTATCACAAACTCTATAGTTTTAAAAACATTAATTACGCAAACGCTGGACGAGGTGAAAAGCATAGAGAAATCAGATGATGCCGATTTATACAAAGAATATGAATCCATATACAACAATTTCAAATCAAAAGAAGCGTATATAAGTTTAACCGTCAACCACGAGGATCTAACCGATGTTGAAACCTCGTTTGCCGAAATAATCGGTGCAGCAAAAGCAAATGACAAGGACTCTATAATAACAATAAAAAGTCGTCTGATCGACTCACTTGAGCATCTCAGACGACTTTCCGGAATTACGCTTGACAGCATATTATGATTTTACAAAAACTCTGACATATCCGCGCGGAACGCACGCTCACGCACTATTGAATAACTTTCACTCAAAAGATCTTCGGAGGTCAATATTCCGCATTCTTTACGCAAATACTTTACTATATATTCAGGGTTTAAAAAAGCGGACGCATCGGCAGAAATTACGCAAGATACAACAATACATCCTTCATCAAAAGTGACATCTGCGCTTTGTATCAATGACTTAATATCGACATCGGCTACACCTGATTTTGTTTGCTTTGTTACAACAATATGTTCTTGATTCAATGACTCTTCGCATTTTTCAGCAAGCTTTGATGAAGCATCCTTCACAAAAATTTTGATAGTATATGCAAGCCATTTAAGATCGGTAAGCTTGGTTTCGGGATAATAAGCGTCAATGACGCGCAGTTCATCGGTTGAGTTTTGATTGATAAGACGAACTGCATCTTCGGGATTAATCTTTTCCGACATACGAAGATCCATAAACTCGACATAGCTTTCAGTTCCAATAGAAAGAGGCGCGGCAAAAACCATTTTGGGTTTGGGATTAAATCCCTCGGTATACCAAATCGGAAGACCGGTTCGGATGATAATCTTGTGCATAGTACGCACAAGATCCAGGTGAGAAATATATTGAAGTTTACCTGTTTTTTCAAACTTAATTCTTAAGTTAATAGGAGCATTATTTGCCACAATCTTCCCCTCCCTTCACGGAACAGGTTGGACACCATTTATTCTTACCGCCCAAAGCGTTAGCACCGCAACCATTACAATGCTCCGCGCATGAAGGCGTAGTTTTTTCATTATATGCGTGCGCTCTTTCACGAAGCAAGAACTGCTTCGTTACACCGCAATCGATAAGATCCCACGGCAACACCTCGTCAAGTCCGAAACCGCGAGTTGTATAAAATGCAGGATCAATTTTGCAACGTTCAAAGATATTCATCCATTTATCGTAATCAAAATATTCTTCCCATGCATCAAACATAGCCCCCTCTTCAACAGCAAGCGCAATTGCAGGAGCCAAGCGACGGTCACCTCTCGCGAATACCGCCTCAAGGAAAGACACTTTTGCATCATGGTATGTGTAACGAATTTTTTTCTTATCTATTATACATTCCTTAAGATATTCCTGTTTCTTCACAAGACTTTCATAGGAATCCTGTTTTTCCCATTGAAAAGGAGTAAAAGGCTTAGGCACAAAGCAGGACACACTGATAGTAACTCCAACTCCGCGTGGACGTTCCTCTTTGGGGAGCTTATAATACTCTTTAACAACACCGGATGCTAAATCGGATATTCCCTTGATATCCTCATAAGTTTCGGTAGGCAGACCGTTCATAAAGTAAAGCTTAACATTACTCTTACCACCACGGAACGCAATACCGACAGAACGCATAAGGTCATCCTCTGTTACGTTCTTATTTATAACGTCACGCATGCGCTGTGTTCCCGCCTCGGGAGCAAAGGTAATGCCACCCGTTCTAACAGAACTCACCTTTTGCATCAGCTCCTCGGAAAAGCTGTCAATTCTAAGCGAAGGCAACGAAAGACTAACTCGAACTTCATCTGTCCAAGAAAGCAATTCATCGGTAAGCTCGCGCAAACGAGAATAATCACTTATAGAAAGCGATATCAAAGATATTTCATCATATCCCGTATTATCAAAAAGGCATTTTGCCGTTTTGGAAAGGACTTCGGGTGATTTTTCTCTTATCGGACGATACACCATTCCCGCCTGACAAAAGCGGCATCCACGTATACAACCACGGTATACCTCAAGAACAATTCTATCGTGAACCGTTTCTATATATGGCATAACGAGTTTTTCGGGATAGGATACCGTATCAAGATCCGCAATTATTCTTTTTTTGATTTTCATCGGAAGATCGGGCGATAAAGGAATGAATTTTTTAATTGTCCCATCGTCATTATACTCAACATCATACAGCGCAGGAACATACACACCTTCAATCTTCGTTGCTTCTTTAAGAAAATCAGCCTTCGTGTATGTACCGTTTTCTTTCATTTGAATATAAAGACGAGAAATTTCGACAAGAACTTCCTCGCCCTCGCCGATATTAATCAAATCAAAAAAGTCGGCAATAGGCTCCGAATTATATACGCAAGGTCCTCCGCATATTATAACAGGATCATCGGGCGATCTGTCTTTGGTCCAAATAGGAATATTAGCAAGACGGAGCATCTGAAGAGCCGTTGTGTAACACAGCTCATATTGAAGCGAAAAAGCAACGATATCAAAATCCAGAAGCTCGTCCCCACTCTCCATAGAAACAAGCGGCAAGGAATACTGCTCCATTTTTTCTTTCATATCCACCCATGGAGCATATACTCGTTCGCACCAAATATCCTGTTCCTTATTAAGAACGTCATACAAAATGCGAACACCTAAATTGGACATACCAATCTCGTACGTATCGGGAAAGCAAAAAGCGAATCTACACTTTACGTCTTCTTTGTTTTTTATTATGCTATTATACTCTCCTCCGATATACCTACCCGGTTTTTCTACCGATTTCAAGAGTGAGGAGATATTTTTTACATCTGAAAATTTCATATTAATATATAAGCAAAGGCGGCGCAGGCAAAAAACCATACGCCGCCAAAATGCATTAATCCTTTTTTGTAGTTTTTCTGCTACGACGCTCTGTTCTCAAAGCATGTTTACTCATAAAGAACAACACCACACACCATGCCGCTTGCCAAAGGGCAAGAATCGCGGACGGAACTGCAAACATATTACCGAGCGAGATAAGTAATGCAAGAACGCAACCAACTATCATAGCGGTAACTTCAGTTACTGTCATTCTCGATTGGAATCGAACATACTTCTTTGACATAAGAATCATATTGACTATATTATTTTTATCTCCCATAGTAACAAGTCCTGCACTAACGCGATGATACACCTTTTCATCGCCCAATGGGAGGTTATACTTTTTAAGAACACGTATCATATCGGTTCCCGCTGTAAGCATACGAAGCAAATCACCGTTCACATTGGGATCTCTAGTATAGATCAACGGAACTATGCCCTCATCGCCCATCATGGGAAGCAGTGCGGCAAATTCTTCAGAAAGAGAATATCTGATATAGAATTTTGCATACACTTCCCCGTTTTCGGCAGCATACATCACTTTAACCGAGTTGTAAGGATTTTCCTTTTGCTGTGCATCAGGTACTGCTATTCCATGCCTACGCATATATTCATAGCTACCGGCTCTTACCTCATTACCAAGAACCTCACCGAAAACACCGTCATCTTCAATCGCAACATTAGTAGCATATGCGGTATACTGCTCGATAGAAGCTGCGAACATATTTTCAAGCGGACCGCCAACGACCGTAAACAAAGCAGTCATTTGTTGCATAGCTTTGGGCAGATTCTCATTTTTTCCATATAGCATAATGCGCTGAAGATTGATATCTTCCGCACCAAAAACTTCTGTATCCTGGAAGGTAATGACATCAACTCCGGAATAATCATACAGTGTGCTTTCACCGATAACGGCACTATTCTCATACATAGCTTCTACACTTGAATGGTAATACGGAAGCTTGTGAGTCAATACTGTGAAGGTTGGTATACCCAGCATAAAGACCGTAATAAAGGTTTCTATAGCAGAAATCAAGCCATTAGAAACGAAGAAAGCAACAACACCCGCAACAAAGGAAACTCCAAAAGTAGAAACCAAAACAAGCATAACATTACTTGAATTTTCCGAACATTTTCCGCTTCTCTTGAAGAAATCCGCGATAAATGCAGCTCGAAAAACGCGGGCAGTTTTCGATTTGTAAATTTCGGTTCTACCGTCTACCGCGAAGCTTTCCTCCGGAAGAGTACGAGTTAGCTTTCTATCCACTATTTTCTTTGATGAATTTCTCGAAACAGTCTTAAAATTCGAAAAATCTGCTGATTTCTTAAACAAAGATGCTAAAATTGCACTGATAGTGAAAATCGCAAATACAAGTCCAAATAACGGATATTTAGCAGGAGAATAGAAAATTATTAAAATGTAGTATATAATTAGGAATATAAACGACACCGGAACAAAGATTTCAGGTGTTGCTCTACCAAGAAGCATTCGGTGAAATGCTGATATAATTTCGGGCAGAGCCAAAAGAAACAGCGCAACCACTACTTGGATATCAAGTATAGCAAGTGCAGAATTTATTCCGAACATTCCAACAAGGGAAGGCACACTAACACCAAACAAAAAAAGATTTTCAATCAAAAATGCAACTATCATTATTGCGATAGATGCAAAAAGTCTAACCTTGACCGACATTATTGTATCCAAAAACTTATCTTTGAATGAATCGCGCTGAGAAAATGCAGTATATTCTACCGCACTGGTTTTTCCGACACTGAAGGACTCATCCCCTACCGTTTCGGGTGCATCAGCATACATTCCGTAAGTTCCTCTTTCTACCACGGGATTTTCACCGGGCGTAGGAACATCTATAACTATCGGCTCAGGATCGGGAAGTATATTTTCATTTGCAGGCTCTTCTTCCTTCTGCTCTGAATTTTTCTCGTCATTTGAAGTTTCTTCGCACAAAATTGTTTCTTCGGATTCCGATTCTTCAGCAGACGTTTCAGCCAAGTTTTCGAATGAAGCATAATCATTGTTTAATTTAAATACAGTTTCGGATTTGTTTAGCATAACGGAACAATCTATTTCGCCGCTTCCAAAAACGGAGTCTGCCGATGATTCATCAGAAACTATAACGAATTCTTGAGATGTCTCTTCAACCTCGGCGGGTGGTTCTTCAATCGATGCCTCATTTTCCTTTGAAACAACAGGCTTCTCAAATTTATATACCGTAGAATGCGTAGGTTCCTGTTTTGGAGCAGGTGTCGGAACCGCGGTATTTATAACATTGACATCAACATTGTTATTTTGTTCTACTGCTTCGGTGGTCGGATCAATAGTTTCCTTCGCATCAACGTTTTCGTCTTTTTTATTTTTCGCTTTTAACTTATCGGGATCAAATTTTCTTCTGGGACGCTTCTCTTCTGTGATGCGATAATTCTGACTTGCCTCGGTAAATTTAGGCATATAAGTAGTATGAACCTTGGGAGATTCATCAACGATCATACGAGAAGTGTTATAGCGCTTATTGATTGTATATTTCGGAGGAAGCGAAAACTCCTCTTTATCAAGAGAAGGCTGCTGAAAATTTTTTTGCTTATTTTGCTCTTTCTTTTTAGACTGCTGTTCGTGCTCAAAAAACAAAGAATTATCTTCGGCTCCGTCGGTAAAATTCAACTTTGTTGAATTATTATCAGCATTACCATTCGCTTTTTTATTCGAATTATTATAATAACTGTCCGCCATATTACACCTCCTTATTGTATTTTTGCCTTGCAATTTCAGCAAATATAATCGATGCGGCACAAGAAACATTCATGGAATTAACCGAGCCATACATCTTAATTGAAACTGTAAAATCACATTTTTCTTTAACAAGGCGAGATATTCCCGAGCCTTCACTGCCAAGTACCACCGCCACGCTTCCTGTAAGATCTTGTTTATAATATTCCTCTCCGCCCATATCAGCGGCATAGATCCAAAATCCGCGTTCCTTAAGTTCATCAATGGTAGATGAGAGGTTGGTTACTTTAGCAACACGCATATGTTCAATAGCTCCTGCAGAAGCCTTCGCAACGGTGGTAGTTAATCCAACCGAGCGCCGCTTTGGAATTACAACTCCGTGCGCACCACAACATTCTGCGCTTCTGATTATTGCACCTAAATTATGAGGATCCTCAACACCGTCAAGAATAACGACAAACGGAGATTCGCCCTTTTCTTGAGCATAATTTAAAATATCATCAACGGTTGAATAATTCCGTTCAGCCGCCAAAGCAACGATACCTTGGTGCCGTGCTCCACCGGAAAGTGAATCAAGCTTTGCTTTATCAACCTCAATAACGGGAATTTTCTTTTCAATTGCTTCAGCGACAAGCATCTTGATTGAGCCTTCACGTTCTCCGGATGAAATAAATATCTTATCAACATCACGCTCACCGTAAAGAAGCTCACGCACAGCATTTCTTCCACTAACAACACATTCGTTGTCGAATATTTCATTTTTTCTATCAGCAAAATCACGATATCTTTTTTGTTGATTTGCGTTTCTTTTGCCTCTATTTTTATTTATCTGTTTATTTTCCATCAAAGACTCCGAGATTCTCTTTTTTTAATGATGAATCATAAGCATATTTCTACTTATACACATTATTATACCACAAATTTTCGACTTTGTATATAGTATTTTGCAAAAAAACAACAAAAAAGCCGCACTTTTTCCGTACGACTTTCTTGCTAAAAGGTTGCTTACTCTTTTTCGGCTCTCTTTGCTGCAAAACACTCACTGCAGTAAACAGCCTTACCTTCGGTGGGCTTGAAGGGCACCTGGCAATCCTTACCGCACTCAACGCAAACTGCTGCAAACATTTCTCTTGCACCCTTCTGCGCGTTCTTTCTTGCGGTACGGCAATCCTTACATCTGGAGGGCTCGTTTTCAAATCCTCTGGATGCATAGAATTCCTGCTCACCTGCGGTGAACACGAAATCATTACCACACTCTTTGCACTTCAATGTCTTGTCCTGGTACATGTTTTCTTTCTTCCTCACTTAAGTAGGTATAAATATTTGCCCT
>CAYRJG010000107.1:0-7885 GCA_964424525.1 uncultured Ruminococcus sp. | reverse complement strand
AGACTGAAGATAGAGAATATACTCCTTTAGAATTAATTAAAGATAATTATCCTAAATATGTATTAACAACAGATTTCTTAATTCAAAAACGTAATGGTATTATACATGCTAATATTGCAGAATTTATACGAAATAATCATAATTTTAATTAGATATTTAATTAATTTGGCGTAATATATGGCGTAATAAATGTCGTAATAAAATATACAAAAATGTGATTTAAATGACCAATACTATATTCAAAAATGTGTTAATTAATATATAGAAATGATCTAAGTAATAAAAAGTTAAAAATTCAGTAAAATATTTTCATAAAGGTAAGGTGAAATATTATGATTTCGTATGAAAAAGCAATAAGTATAGCAAAACAATTTGCAAATAATGTAAGGGATTTGTTAAAAGATAAATTACTTGCAGTTTTTGCGATAGGCTCTCTTGGTAGTGATTATTATAGACCGGGTCAATCTGACATTGATACAATAATAATTACTAATCTTAAAAGAGAAGAGCTTAAATTATATAGAAAAGATATAAGAAAACTTGCTGATACTTATCAAGGAAAATATAATGTCCCAAAAGGTTTTGGTGCAATACTTCTTGCAGAAGAACAATTATATCCTCCATATATTGCAGAAGAAGAGTTAGTTCTTGAAATTTATAGAATTAAACTTCAATCGAAATTGATATATGGTAGTTATGATATAGCTAAGATTCCTAATCCTTCAAAAGATGCAATTATTGAATATGCTAGAGCATTTGAAAAATGGAGACAAAAAGAACACAAAAATAACCCTGATTTTAAAATAAATAATAATATAATGTTAGTTAATTCTACATTAATGATGCTTAAAAGATATTTAATGATCAAATGTGATATTATGGAATTTAACAAATTTAAAGTAGTTGGTTTATATATGAAAAATAACCCTCCATATGTGGATGAAGAGTTATTCGAATTTATTGAAAAAAGCTTACATAATGAAGACTATGTGATTGATAACAAAACATTTGAAAAACTTGTACAAAGTCATGATAAACTAACACTTATAATTAATGAAAGTGTTCTATAAGGAGAAATAATTTATGGATACATTATTTTTAATAGGTCCTAGAGCAACAATATATAATACTAAAACAAATAAAGTATTATTACTTCAAAGAAATGATGGTAATAATGCATGGGAAATACCTGGTGGTAAAAGAGAAATAATGAAGATATTGTTGAGGCATTAAAAAGAGAAGTCAAAGAAGAAACTGGTTTGACTATTAATGAATATAAACTTGTATATGTTTCTCCAATATTTGAAAATCATCCAGTTTTAAAACCATTCTAAAATATTGGATATTTATGTTTTGTTGATAATAGTGATGTTGTTATTTCAGAAGAACATTTAGATTATAAATGGGTAAGTGTAGAAGAACTTATTAATCATTTAGATAAAGACATTTATAATGATTTATTGAAAAATGGATGATTATTGAGTTAAAAAAATATCCTCAAAAATAATATAAAAGGAAGTAAATATGTTAATAGCCGATAATATTTTAAGAGAAAAATTAAAGAATGTTTATTTTATAACAGGCAGTGGTAAAACAACTATTGCTAATGAGATGAGTAAACATCTATATAATTGTTATGTATATCATACCGATAATAGAGGACCATTCTTTAAAATAGCTAATCCACAATATCAACCTGCAATGTGTAGAGATGTTCCTGATTATTTTGCATTAGATAAAGATGATGCACATAATTGGGAATGTAATATAGTAAAAGAATTTACTCCTATGATAATAATCGACTTAATATACTTATCATCAAAATATGATGTAGTTATATGTGAAGGAGATATTAATTTAGAATTAATAATTGATGCTATAGTTAAAGAAAATATGGTGTACATAAAACATATAGGAAAAAGTACTGACTTTTTTGATAGACCTAACCAACGTCATATGATAGATAGTGTTCTCAATGATGAATCTTTATCTGAAACAGAAAAGAATATTAAAATAGAAAAAATGTATGATATTGTTGGACGACCTACTAATGAAATAAAAGAAGATAGTATTCCAGATGTTATAAAAGATAATTGTATTCAAGTTATAGTTAGATATGATGATAATACAGTAGAAGAAAATACAAATAAAGTACTAGAATATTTTAAATTGAATAAATAAAAAAGGGCTAATTGCCCAATTGGTTTTAAAAAGTAAATTTAGTTGAATTTCTAACAATGTCATAATCTGTAACGTGAATGTTAGAGTGGCGTTGTTTTTTTAATAAAAATTAATGAGAAATTTGTATTAAAATATTGATATTTAGACTTTTTTCAGTTTCTCATATATGAAGAAAAAGCTACTTATAGAATATATCACTTCTTTAGTAATGACTATTATTGTGATGAATGATGCGAAGATTATGGTGAAGATTACTTTGAAAGATTAAAAGAAATAGATTAAAAATACGAGGATATATATGATTGAGAAAACAATAATCAAAATACTTATGAAATATAAAATACACATACAGATGGGAAAACAATTTTACTCTCAACAAGAAGTCGACAATATCAAAAAACAGATAGGTGTTTGTGAAGATTTTTTAAGCAATGGAAATAAAGTAAACGGAACATGGATGGAAGAAAATCATAATGTGCTATGTAGAGCAGTTAAGTGTGCTTTTGTTAACTATCGAGATAGCTTTGATGATGAGGAATATCAGACATTGTACAACTGCGTAATCTTTTATAAAAAACTTTATGCACGATGGGAACGTGATTTTGATTCCGTAATTTTCTAATGTTAAAGTTAAATATAAAGTAATATAAAAAGCAGAAATCGAGACTTTTCGTCAGTCTCACCCAGTATAGAGACTTTTTGTCAGTTTCTCACACGTTTCGCATTTCATTTGTCTCACTCAAAAATGAGTGAGATTAAAGAAGAAAATGATAAAAACCAATTAAAAAACAAAGAAAAAAAGGTAAAAATGGTTAAAAATCACTCAAAAATTTAAAAAAGAGACTTTTTGTACTCCACATATCTTAAAACATACCAACAACTTTGAAAAGAAAAAGTATAAAAAGTATAAATAAAAACACACATTTTTGTACGAAAATATGCCAATAGTGCATGAACACTTGGATTCAAAAGTGTCCAATTTGTTGAATAAGTGTCTAAAAATGAATAGGGAAAGTGTTCAAATAAATTATCAAAAATGATTAGAATTATAAAGAAAATTAAATTTTGGCTTAAAAATTAATATAAGCTAAAAAGAAAGGAATAATTATGCCACAATACATAAAAGAAGTTCACATAAAAGGATTTAAGAAATTTAGAGATTTCCATACTATATTAAATAATGATTTGAATATTATAATAGGTGATAATGAAAGTGGTAAAAGCTCATTTTTAGAAGCAATAAACATAACAATAAATCAAATTTATAAAAATACTGATAAATCATATTTGGAAGAACTATTCAATAAAGAGGACATAGGAGTTTTTAATGCTAATCCGGATATAACCACTCTTCCTAAAATAATAATCAATATTGTTGTAGATATAGAAGATGTGCCAAAAAATATGGATTATTTTGGGGCAAATCATTCATTAATAAGTGGGAGTAAGGAAATGTATGGTATTGAGTTTAAATGTGAGTTGGAGAAGCAAACTGCTATAGATTTAACAACTGAAATTAAATCAGGAAAAATTCCTTTTGAATATTATACACTATCATGGAATGGTTTTAGTGGTGAACCATATCAAATAAGAAAGAAACCATTAAACTATGTTTTTATTGATTCATCTGAAAATAAGGCTAATGTTTATGATTATTATGCTAAAAATTTGTTCCAAAGTAAGTATAACAATGGTAATGAAATTCCACATAAGTTTAATTTTAATAATGGAGTTAAAAAAGCGTTTGATGACTTGTCTCTAGCAGAAATAGAACCAAATAGAAGATTTGGATTAAATTCAAAAAAGATAATTCTTGAAAATTTATTAGGAATTTTAGATAATGATATTTTATTAGAAAATAAAGGAAAAGGTAAAGAGAATCTTATTAAAACTGAAATGGCATTAGGAAAGCATATTAATTCAGATGTGATTTCTATAGAAGAACCAGAAAATCATTTATCACATATTAATTTAAGACAAATGATAGAAAATATTGATAATAATAAAGACGGAAAACAAATAATAATCACTACACATAATAATTTAATTGTTACTCGTTTTAATTTGAAAAAAGTGTTATGGATTAATGAAACTAATAATTCTTTAAATTCACTAAATAATATTTGTGATACAGTTAAGGATTACTTCATTAAGTTGGAAAATAACAATCTACTACAATTTATATTATCTCCTAGAGTTATATTAGTAGAAGGTCCAACTGAATATTTAATGATTGATTATGTATACAAGCAATTATATAGTGAATCAATTGAAAAAAGTTGTATTGATATCATTTCATGTAATGGTTTAACATACAAAAATTATATTGAAGTAGCTAAACTTATAAATAAAAAAGTTGCAATAATAACTGATAATGATGGAAATCAAAATAAAATAGATGAAATTAATACTGATAATGTAGCAAATCAAAATATAAATATTTTTACCGCTCAGTCTATTGATTTATTTACTTGGGAAAAATGTTTATTGGAGAAAAATAAAGCTGAAGAAAAATTTATGGAATTAATTACTTTGCAAGAAGGCGCACAATATAAAATTGGTGGTAAGGAACCTGAAACAAAAGAATTAGGATATATGATGAATCATAAAGTAAAATTTGCTATGGATATAATTAATAGTGGCATAAAATTAGAAATTCCAGATTATGTAAAGGATGCACTAGAATGGATAAAAAAATAGTATTAGCAGTGGCTGGTTCAGGTAAAACCTATCATTTATGCAATTGTATTGACCCAGAAAAAAGAAATCTAATTATTGCTTTCACTAATGAAAATATTCACAATATTGTAAAAGAAGTAGTAAACAGATTTGGTTACATTCCGAAAAATACTGAAATAATGACCTTTCATCGTTTTGTATATCATAATTGTATAAGACCATATGAGTGGTTCATATCTCAAGCTTTTGGTATGGGTGAAATTAAAAGTAAAGGTGTTTGTTTGATTGAACCACCAGAGCAAAGAATTAAAGGTAAATCAAATCCCTTATATGTGGTTGACTCCAAAATTGAACATTACTATACAAAAGATTTGAATAAAGTTTTTTGTAGTAGAATGTCTGAATTAGCATGTAAAACTAAAATTAAAAGAGTTAGGTTACTAAAATTCATTGTTGATAGAATAAAAAAATTTTATGATTTTTTATACATAGATGAATTTCAAGATTTTAGAGAATACGATTATGATTTGTTGGAATATATAATTAAGAATATTGATAATCTCTTATTGGTTGGTGATTACTATCAACATTCTGTAAGTGGAAAGAATAATAGCGGTAAACCATTTAAGAGTGGAAAAGACTATATAGGTTATGATGATTATTTGAAATTAATTAATTCATCTCTTTCAATTGATGTTGACACGACAACATTAATAAAGTCTAGAAGATGCAAAAAGAGTATCTGTGAATATATTAATAAAAAAACAGGAATAGTTATTGAACCTTTAAAGCCTGAAGAACAAGGGGAAATAAAGATTATTACAGACCAAAATGAAATAATAAAAATATTAAAAAATGATAAAATAAAGAAATTAGTTTGGCAGGATAGTAATAAGTATAAAATAAATTGTATAAATTGGGGTGCGTGTAAAGGTAATACGTATAATGAAACTTGCGTAATACTAACTGATACATTAAAAGGTTTATTAAATGATGATTTTGATAGTTCGAAATTCGATACACCAATCTCGTTAAATAAATTGTATGTCGCATTATCAAGAAGTAGTGGTGATGTAAATATTGTTACATATAGAGCTTTTAAACAAGCAATAGAGAAAATATAATATAAGGAGAATGAAATGGATTGGGCTAATTTGATTAAAGTAATTAAAATACCATTAAGAGTATTAATACCCGGAACATGGATATTCAGTGGTTTTTTTCTGTTTAGTAGTGAGAAAATTTTATCTAAACTGAATTTATTAGAGTGGTCGATTAAAAATGGGTTTATTTTTGGTTTGTTATTTGTTATATCATCATGTTTAATAATAGTATATTTTATATATTGGTTAATAAATTTTATAAAAGTAAAAACATATAAATATAGAACTATTTGTGAAATTGTTGAGTTAAATGAAGTGGAAATAGGTATAATTGCATTATTATATAAATCTAATGATTATTCATCTACACAAAATTTTAATGAACCTATTGTTCAATCATTGTTACAAAAAGGTCTAATTATCACAGGTAGTACTCAAAGATTTACAACTAGTGCTTTCTCAAATGCAATTCCGATTAGAGTGTCACTTCCAGATTTTGTTATAAACACACTAAATAAATATTTACCTATAATGAAGAAAAAGATATTGAAATATAAAGAAAAAATTAAAACCATTAAACGTGATTATAAGAAAGAAAAGATAAAAAATAAAATTGAAAATGGTGAAAGGTTTTATAATTTATTTCAATAATAATTAGTTGGAAATTAGTATAAATAACTGGTAAAAAATACCTCTTTGCGGTATAATACAATTATAAAGATACCAACAAGGAGGTGGAAAAATGCGAGCAACTAATGAAGGCTTAATTGGCTTAAAACAACTTCAAGAAGACTTTTCATCAGTAGAAGCTATCTTAAGAAGAGATGGAGAAGCAATAGTGGTAACTGAGACAGGTTTTACTTTTAAGTTATCAGTTATGAACTATAATGACTTAATTAGAACTGAAGAACAAAAGAAGAAAAAGATGACTTTACCAGAAGCAATAAAAAGAGTGTTGTTAGCATGCCCACAGGAAGGAATGCATTCTGTTGACATAGCTAATGAAATAACAGCACAAGAATTGTACTTTAAAAAAGATGGATTATTTGTTGATGGAAAGCAAGTTAGATCATGTGCCAATAATAATAAAGATATTTTTGTTTGTTTACCTGGTAATATGATTAAACTTATAGAAAAAGAACCAAAAGTTATTGTCAAAGAAAAGAAATACAGTCCATACGTAAAATAAGATAAATGATTTAAGTTAACTGGAGGAATTATGCCAAAGAGACAAGGAGATTTTAAAAAAAGCACAATTGATAAAGGTTTTTTTAGAACATCATTTAAGTGTAACATGCCTTCTTGTAGATGTTCTTTAATAGGTCAAGCAGATAACGAAAAAGGGTATATATTATTAGGTGATGGTTGTCATATATGTGCAGCATCTGAAGGCGGTCCTAGATATGATCCTAATATGACCAATGATGAAAGAAGTTCATATGATAATTTAATAATAATGTGTAAAACACATGCTTGGGAAATAGATCAGGATGAAGCTAAATATCCAGTAGAATTATTGAAACGATGGAAAAAAGAGGCTGAAGAGTATGCTGATAATGAAAGAAAACAAAATAATTATTTTACTAAAGAACTATTAGAATTAGAGGCTGAGTTGGATATTCTATGGAGCGATTGTGAAATAGTTTTGTTAAAAGATAAATTGGATCAATTTAATTCGTCATTTGGTGCAGAAAAAGAAAAGTTGTTTTTGAAATATAAAATTTTGGTTGATTTATTTGAAAATAATGAAAGTGATAATATTAGTAGATTTTATGACCTATATTTAGAATATCCCAATCAAATATTAGATTATTTAATTGAAAGAAATTTTATAGAGATATTAAAGCAAATAAAAGAAAATGTTAATGATAATTATAGGGACGTTATTACGTTTTTAGAAAATAATACTATAATTGAAATAA
>CAYRJG010000106.1:0-7911 GCA_964424525.1 uncultured Ruminococcus sp. | reverse complement strand
TCAAGGCTATGCTCATTTTTGACACAAAGTCTGGTGTACTTTGTGCCTGTTCTGCTTCAGCAACGTTTGCTCCAATGCTTGTTCCGCTTCTTAAAAGTTGCTTGGATAAAACGAATTCTTTTTTTGTTTCGTTTAAATGCTTATAAAGGTTAACGATTCTTATTGCAAACGCAAAAGATTTTTCTTCGATTATGTTTGCCATACTCGTCTCTCCTAATTTTCAATTTTCAACTTTCAATTCTTTCGTCCTCTATTTTTACACGGTGAGGACTACCGAGGCGGAGCTTACTTTATCAAAAGATTTTCTGCTTAATCCGTACTTAATTATATTACCATAAATAGTGATGTTTGTCAATATCTTTTGAAAATTATTGCTTTTACTTTCTTTTAAATAACAAAGCGACGGATGAAATTCCGTCGCTTTGTTGAATGTGCTTTATTACTGTGCAGTATCTTCGATAACGGTATTTCCGTAATCAGACAGTTCCCAAGTCATATATGTGTAGACCGAAGAGATGCCGTGAGGGGTGCTCGTAGTTTGTGTAAAGTCGCATTGGAATTTTACAAGCTTCCCGTCATCGGATAGAGAAATCTCACCGTTTTCCATCTCTATTGAAGCGGATGAATCATAAAGCGGAAAATCTATCGTTACAGACACAGGAGAAGGGTTCTTGTATACGTTTTTGGTTGCGTCATAGACGTATTCATCATAGTTTTCAAGAAGAGCAAGGAACACCTGTTCGTAAGAAGCCTTTTGCATTATCGCTTCTTCGCCGGTGAAAAGAAGCGTATCGGTATACCCCCCCGATTTAAGGTTAATGCTCACCTTATCTTTTACGAATTTGATGGTTGCATCTTCTTCAATTGTTTGAGCACCGCCGTAATTTATCTTTCCATACTGACGAAGAGTATAGTTTTCAAAGTTAGGAGTAGCCAGCATGGAATCCCATTTTTCTTCAGAAATTCCGGTAAATGTAATAGGCTCACCCTTCTTATAATTGCATACAGTGCAGGTAAATGTCATTTCACCGTTTTTATCTGCGGTAGCTTCGGTTTTTACCTCGCCTTCATCCCAGGTGTGTGCCGCTTTTTCGGAAACCACGATGCAGTTTGCATCGCATGCATGCCAATGGCTGTCTTCGTCATAAGACCATTCGGTTTTATAACTGTGCTCATGCGCTTCTTCTGTGCAGGATGAGAGAAGGGCGGTAAGGCAAAGACCTGAACATAATAGTGCGATAATTAAAAATGTTTTTTTCATAAAACAGGCTCCTTTTTGAAAGAGTTATATTTACATTTTATCACATATTGGTTATTACTGCAAGCAAAAAATGAAAATATATATATTAAATAGTATAAAATCATAACTGCGTTAGCTATGGCGTGTTGCCGCAGTTGTCGAGATTTTCTGTAATTTATTAATTATTATTAAATAATACATGTGTTGTGCACTTGTGTCGTTGTGTATGGTAAAATATATCAAAACATAAAAATAATATCAAAAGCATTTGATTGAGGACATATATGAAAGAATTTTTTGGCTTCGGTGGATATACTCGTCCGGCAGAAGGGTATTTTTCCTGGCAGCATATCCTTTTTGTCAGCATTTTGATGGTGTTGATGGTTGGATTTGCTGTATATTTCGGAAGAAAGAACCGAAATAAAGATGAAAAACAAAAGAATAAGGTGCTTATAGCTATTGCAATAGCTATTGATTCTTTTGAACTTTTCAAGATAGTACTTCTGTGCTTCAGGTCGGGAGATCCGCTTGATTGGCTGTACACTCTCCCTTTATTCCTTTGCAGCCTTCAGCTTTTTACTATACCGCTTGCGGCATTTTCAAAGGGCAGGGTGAAAGAGGCTTCTCTTGATTTTGTTCTCATCTTTGGAATCCTTGGTGCGGTACTCGGTACATATCTTGCGGGTAACAATTATTCCGCATATCCTGTGCTTTCATTTGATAATGTTGTGTCGGGAATTACTCATTCGCTTTCGGGGTTTGCATCTATCTATATTGCGGTTTCGGGAATGACAAGCATGAAAAAGAAAAACATTCCTATAACGCTCGGTATTCTTACCGCTGCCTGTGTTGTTGCGTACATCACTAATCATATAGTTGATTATAACTATATGTTTCTTATGGCGGGCGACGGAACGCCATATGATATCCTCTACAATCTCGTAGGCGGTAACGTAGTTCTTTATCCCGTTTTTGTAGTTCTTCTTTTCTATGTATATATCGGAGCATTTTATGCTGTGCATTTTTATATCAGCAAAAAGCTCGGAAAAAAAGAGAATCTTGAAGAGCTTAATAGCTATGCGATAAAATAAATCTGTATTAAATTAAAAAGCAAGGTGCATGAGAATTTCTCATAAATCACCTTGCTTTTTGTATTATTATTTTAAAGCAATTTCGTCGATTTTCTGTAATTGTTCGGGAGTGAAGGGGACGGCATTTGCGGCCTTTACGTTTTCCGCAATTTGTTCCGGCTTCGATGCACCGATAAGAACGCTTGTTATTCCTTTCTTTGCAAGAACCCAGGCGAGTGCCATCTCGGCAAGTGACTCACCGCGCTCTTTTGCTATTTCATTAAGCGCGCGCACCTTTTTCAGCATCGGCTCGGTTATTGCGCTTTCTGTAAGGAACAAACCGCTTGTTCTCACTCTGCTATCGTTTGGAATGCCGTTAAGATAACGGTTTGTCAGGAGTCCCTGTGCAAGCGGACTGAATACTATAACGCCCTTTTTTTCGCGCTCTGCCGCATCAAGTAATCCGTTTGCTTCTATCTTTCTGTCAAAAATCGAATATCTGTTTTGATTTATAACAAAAGGGCATTTCAGCTCGCGGAGTATTTCTGCCGCGCGCGTCATTCTTTCGCCATCGTAATTTGAGATTCCCGCATAAAGTGCCTTTCCGCTTTTTACTGCCGAGTCGAGTGCTCCCATCGTTTCCTCAAGCGGTGTGTCGGGGTCGGGGCAGTGGTGATAAAAAATATCAACATAATCAAGCCCAAGTCGCATAAGGCTTTGGTCAAGGCTCGAGAGCATATATTTTCTGCTCCCCTTGTCACCGTAAGGACCTTCCCACATATAATATCCCGCTTTTGTACTTACTACTATCTCGTCGCGGTATGAGGATAAATGCTCTCGAAGAATTTTTCCGAAATTCACCTCTGCGCTGCCGGGCTCGGGTCTGCCGTAGTTGTTTGCAATATCAAAGTGCGTTATTCCTTCGTCAAATGCGGTAAAGCACATAGCCTTCATATTTTCAAAATTATCAACAGATGAAAAATTATGCCAAAGTCCAAGTGATACAGCAGGAAGCTTGAGTCCCGATTTTCCGCACTTGTTGTATTTCATCTCGGTGTATCTTGATGTGCTTGCAGTATATTCCATATTAACCTCCGTACCCGATTTTTTTCTCTTTTATTCTAACATATTTATAAATTAGTTGTCAATTTAATTCTGTATTTATATTGCCTTTTTCTTTTGTTTGTGATACAATCTTAAAAGAATCTTTTTAAGGAGAATCTATAATGAAAAGAAAACTCGGAATTAATATGGATTTTTCGTGTGATATCACACAGCACGAAGCAATAGATCTTATAGCCAAAACAGGCTTTAACGCAACATTTACGCTTGAATATGATACGAAAAAGGTCAAAGAGCTAAAGGAACATACCGATAGACTCGGCATTTTCTTCGAAACGATACACGCCCCCTTCGATGGAATCAACGCTATGTGGGAATCCGAGGATGACGAGCCCGATATTATGAAAAGAATGAAGTCGGCAATCTCTGCGGCAGGAGAAAACGCTATTCCGATAGTTATAATCCACGTGTCAAGCGGTTGGGTTCCGCCCTCAATAAACGACAAGGGGCTCGCTCGCTTTGATGCGCTCGTCGATTATGCAAAAACGATGGGTGTCACTGTTGCGTTTGAAAATCTTCGCGTTCTCGGTAATGTCGCATATTTCACCGACAGATACCGCTATAATGAGAACGTCAGATTCTGCTTTGATGCAGGACACGAGCACTGTAATACGAAAACTATCTCTTGGATAGATATCTTCGGTGACCGACTTGTAACCACTCATATTCATGATAATTTCGGCCGCGGCGAGGATGTGGGAGAGAATTTTGATATGCATCTTCTCCCGTTTGACGGTAATTATGATTATGAAAATATGATGCGTAGGCTCGATAAATATTCCTATTCGGGAACTCTGATGCTCGAGGTCTTTATGTCAAGAAAAGAGGAGTATGCAAAAATGCAACCGACCGAATTCCTTGCCGAGGCATATTCACGAATCAAAAAAATATCCGAGTTTTAATACTAAAGAGGCAATATATGAATTTGGATTTTAAGCGAGTTAAGCTCGCTTGTTATTTGACCAGTATTACAACATCCGTATGCGGCAATATTTCACCGCTGTTGTTCCTTACATTTCGTGACCTATACGATATCTCCTATTCGCTGCTTGGCTTCTTGGTTCTTTTGAACTTTTCCACTCAGCTTCTTGTTGATCTTATCTTTTCTTTTTTCTCACACAAGTTTAATCTTGAGCTTTCTGTGAAAATGACACCCGTAATCGCTATGATCGGACTTTTGGTCTTTGCCTTTTGGCCGCTTCTGTTTCCGGCTACGGCATTTATCGGAATCCTTGTCGGCACGGTAATATTTTCTGCCGCAAGCGGTCTTGCAGAAGTGCTGATAAGTCCTGTAATTGCCGCAATCCCTGCGGAAAATCCTGAGCGCGAGATGAGTAAGCTCCACTCGGTCTATGCGTGGGGCGTTGTCGGTGTTGTTACCTTTGCCACTCTTTTTCTGTTTTTACTTGATTCATCCATGTGGCATTGGCTTATATTAATTCTGACTGCCATTCCGCTGACCGCATCTGCTATTTATCTTGGAGTAAAACTTCCGAAACTGCAAACAACGGAGCGTGCATCTGGAACTCTCATCTTTTTAAAGAATCCCTCACTTTGGCTTTGCGTTATCGGAATATTCCTCGGTGGTGCAGCTGAATGCACTATGGCGCAGTGGAGCTCGGGATATCTTGAAGCAGCCCTCGGAATTCCCAAAATTTGGGGCGATATCTTCGGTGTCGCACTCTTTGCGTTAATGCTCGGTCTTGGCAGAACTCTCTATGCCAAATACGGTAGAAATATAGAAAAGGTTCTTCTTCTTTGCGGTATCGGTGCTGTGATATGCTATCTCGTAGCAGCAATCTCGCCAATTCCCGTTATCGGACTTATTGCCTGCGGTTTTACAGGCTTCGCCACCTCAATGATGTGGCCCGGCTCGCTTATTGCCGTGGCGGACAGAATCCCCACGGGCGGCGTGTTTATGTATGCGATTATGGCATCGGGCGGTGATCTCGGAGCATCGGTTGCGCCCCAGCTTGTCGGTATAATTACCGACGGTGTAGCAGCAAGCCCCAGCTTTTCAAGTCTTGCTCTCGACCTCGGTATCACAGCAGAGCAGCTCGGAATGAAATGCGGAATGCTTGTCGGAATGTTATTTCCTCTTTTTGCTGTTATTATCTACGCGGTACTTCTCCGCCAGCGCAAAAGAAAACTTGATAATCCCAGCGAAAAATAACAAAAAACAAAAGAACTAATGTTCTGTGAACCGAATCCGTAAAACGGACATTGAATAAAAAGACCTCTTGTAGTAGAATAGAAATATCTACCGCAGGAGGTCTTTTTGTATGGGTAATGAATAAAGAGAAATTATTTTTTAAATATCTCTTTGACGATTTTGAAGATATTGGGCTTTGTTCCGTAGAGCAGAACTCCGACCTTGTATATTCTGGCGGAAAGCACACCTATTCCGATAACCGAGCCTACAAGAATTATAATAGATATAATTATCTCATAAATCGGAACGGTGCTCATAGCTATTCGTGTGAACATAGCCATCGGAGAGGTGAAGGGAATATAAGAGCATACCTTCATCAAAATGTTGTCAACCTCTCCCGAGCTCATTGAGGTCATTACTACGATAAATGCAATAATGAATAAATACGTCAAGGGAAGAACGGCAGTATTCAAATCCTCAAGCTTTGATGCGGTTGAGCCGATTGCACCGTAGAGAAATGCGTATATCAAAAATCCAAGCAAGAAGAATACAAGCATATAAACGAGCAGAGCGGGCGGGATATTGAATATTGATTCGATAATCATATTTCCTTCCCAAGCACTCTTGTTCAGATTAAAGAAGAGTAGGGCAGAGCCGAATATTGCGCCAAGCTGGCAAAGCCCGGCAATACAAGCGGCAAATACTTTGCCGAACATCATCGATACAGGGCGCGCACTCGTGATTAAAAGCTCCATAGCACGTGAGCTTTTTTCGGTGGCAACGCTTGTTGCAACCATCTGTCCGTAAAGAATAATAACCATGTAGAGCGCAAATATCATAATGTAGGTGTAGAAGAACGTGTCTTCCTGCGCCTTGCCGAGGCTCACAACCTCGCCCACTACCGAAATGCCCATTATATTACTTGCATCCTCTGGCGAAAGTCCCTCGTTGACCATAGCATTCATTCGGTAAACCGTTGTGAGTATCTCGTCGGCAATTGCGGTGTTGGCATCATACATTGAAAAAACGTTAACGAAATATTTGTAGGAATTGCCACTCAGGAGAAAAGCGCATTCCGCCCGACCTTCGCTTACAGCGGATTTGATGCTATCCTCGCTATCGTTTGTCGTGCGCACGTCGTAATCAATAAATGCATCGGTAAAATAGGATTTTGATATTTCAAGCAGTGAAGCATCGTCGGCACCTATAAGCATTACTGCGTTATCGCCTTCAGAAGGCGCGATATCCTCTTCATCCGATGAAAAAATGTTCGGAATGAACATAACTATTCCGATAACTACAACTAAAAGAAGGGTAATTCCTACGAACACCTTGTTCTTGTAATAGTTCTTTAATTCAAAGCCGAGTATCGTTTTAAATTGCTTCAAGTCCTCACCCCCTTAAGCCTTGTCACCTGCATACTCAACGAAAATATCGTTAAGCGAGGGCTCGTAGACTTTAATTTCGTCTATTTCATATTTAGAGGTAATGTCAGCCATAACTCTTTGCTTGTCACTCGGATCATCGAGCCGTATAATAAGGCGGTTGCCTTTTACAGGCGTAGCACGCTCACCATACTCGCTGATAATATTCTCTGTCGCGGATGAGGAAATGACAAGCTTATCACGAACATAATTGCGCTTGATTTCTATAAGATCTCCTGTGAGAGAAGCTTTGCCGTCTGCAAGGATGGCAATACTATCGCAGAACTCCTCTATATAGCTCATTTGATGGCTTGAGAAAAGAACTATTTTTCCTGCGGAAATTCTGTCCTTTACAACCTCTTTGAGAAGCATCGCATTTACCGGGTCGAGTCCCGAGAATGGCTCATCAAGAATTATTATGTCGGGATCGTGAGCAAGAGCTGTGATCAGCTGTATTTTTTGCTGATTACCCTTTGATAAAGTTTCAAGCTTCTTATTTCTGTATTCACTCATTCCAAGTCGCATAAGCCAATGATCGCAGGCGTCAGTCGCTTCCTTTTTTGAAAGTCCGTGAAGCTGGGCGAAATATACAAGCTGCTCGATTATCACTTTTTTGGGGTAAAGACCTCTTTCTTCGGGGAGATAACCGATTTTTGTTTTGGTATGATCTATCGGATTGCCATCGATAAGAACGCATCCGGAATCCGCAGGGAAAACTCCCATAAGGATTCTTATCGATGTGGTTTTACCTGCTCCGTTTCTGCCGAGAAGTCCAAAGGCGCGCCCGCCTTCGGCAGAAAACGAAACACCCTTGAGCACCTTTTTTTCGCCAAAGGATTTCTCGATATTTAAAAGCTCAAGCTTCATTTTATTCCTTTCCACTGCACACGAGGTGCAAACTGT
>CAYRJG010000105.1:0-7922 GCA_964424525.1 uncultured Ruminococcus sp. | reverse complement strand
GAGATTACCGATGACATTCCTCTCGGCACCGATATTAAGTCGGTATACGATATTGACGATATAATCTTCGAGGTTGATAATAAATCTCTTACCAACCGCCCCGACCTCTGGAGCCATTACGGCATAGCGCGCGAGTTCTCCACCATCACCGGCAGAGCTCTTAAAGCTCCCGAGCTTCACGATACAAGTGCTTATAAAAAGCTTCCCAAGGTTGAGATAGATGTTAAGGCAAAGGACCTCGTGTGGCGTTACTCGGCTATCAAGGTTGAGAATATCACCCGTAAGGTGAGCCCTGTAAATATGAGAATCCGCCTTTTCTACTGCGGCTCTCGTGCTATCAATTTCCTTGCAGACCTTACCAACTACGTTATGATGGAAATAGGTCAGCCCATGCACGCCTTTGACAACCGCAAGGTTGACAAAATCGAGGTTCAGACCTTCCCCGTAGCATTTAAGTTCGAAACTCTTGACGGTGTTGAGAGAAATATGGACGATAAGATGCTTATGATAACATCGGACAACAAGCCGGTTGCAATTGCGGGAATTATGGGCGGTGATGCTTCCAAGATTGAGGATGACACTACATCTCTCCTTCTTGAATCCGCAACCTTTGACGGTGTTTCCGTTCGTAAGACTACCACCCGTCTTGGACTCCGCACCGATGCTTCAATGAGATACGAGAAGATGCTTGACCCCGAGCTTTGCAAGCTCGCAACCGAAAGACTTCTTAAACTTCTCTTTGATTGCGATAATGGAGCTGCCGTAATCTCGGCATTCTCGGATTCTTACGTCAAGAAATATCCCACGATAGTTCTTAAGTTTGACAAAAAGTACGTTGACAGATACACCGGTATCAAGATTTCAAAGCCTACAATTATAAAGACTCTTACAGGTCTTGGATTTGCCGTTGAGTGCGAGGGCAATAACTTCACCGTTACCGTACCCTCATGGCGCGCTACCAAGGACGTTACCATTAAGGCTGACATCATTGAGGAGATCACGAGAATCTACGGCTACGATAACTTTGAAATATTTACATCCGAATCTGCTCTTGCACCGGTTCGCCGTGAGGTTATAAGCTCGGATGAAGACAGAATGAAGGACATTCTCGTAAAGAGCTACCGTATGCACGAGGTTCATTCCTATATCTGGTCGGATATGCAGAAGGAAAAGGAGCTCGGAATCGAAACCGTTCGCGGTATGAGAATTATCAATGCGCAGTCACCCGATCACCAGTATATCCGCGTATCTATGATACCCACCATGCTTGCATTCCTCAAGGAAAACAAGACGTATTCCGAAACCTTCGGTATCTTTGAGATAGGTCATACAGTTGACGGAACAAACGAAGACGGCACCTGCCGCGAGATAACAAAGCTCGGTGCGGCATTCTTCTCGAAGGCTCTCACCGAAGAGGATCTCTTTATGCACTGCCGCGATATTATCGCAGAGCTTTCGGCAGATATTCTTCACCGCGAGCCTGTATTTACCTCGGTTGAGCCGAGATTCGATTATATGCACCCCGTAAACACCTTTGATGTTTCGGTTGACGGTGTAAAGGTTGGTACTCTTTCCGTGCCTCACCCGACCGTACTTTCGAATATTGACAAGAAATGCGCTGTTGCATTCTTCGAGATAGAAACCGCAGCATTCGCATCGGTTAAGGTTGAGAAGGTTTCATACAAGGAGCCTTCAAAGTTCCCGGCAATAGATATTGACCTTACATTCAATGCAGACGTTTCCGCAATAGATTTCAATGCTCTTACCGAAACCGCACGCGCGGCAGCAGGCGAATTCCTTGCAGACGTGAGAGTTAAGGATATCTATACCGCAGACGGAGTTACCGCGCTCACTCTCCGCTTCTCCTTCGTTTCCGCGGAGCGTACCCTTACAAAGCAGGAGCTTCAGCCTGCAACAGATGCTATCCTCGCGGCATTCGCCAAAGAGGGAATAACCTTCAAGGGTTAATAAAAGTGGCTGTCGCAAATGAGTAAAATTGTTTGCGACAGCCACATCGATATAAATCCGCTGACTCGGATTTTCGATATGTTTGCATACCTCGCCAAAGGCGAGATATACAAAACTCGATATATTGCTGATGGCAACTATGTGCCATCAGCAACTCGATATGCTCACTGCGTGAGCGCGGATTTATATCATATCGAGTTTGAGCAAAGCGAAAACATATCATATCGAGCCGAGCGGCAGGGGTTCCCCGAAACGAGTATAACGAGTTTTTGGGGGCACAGCAGAGCGACGGCATATCGACAATTGACTAATCGCCAAAAAGCAATTAAACAGCTTTTCAATTCGACATATTAATATGGTTCTTTTGGAGTCCAAAAGAACCAAAAACCAAATTAATTGTATATTCATATCGACATATTAAATCTTTAGTACGTCATAGCAAGAGGCTAGCTCAAATGCAGTAAAATGTGTTTGAGCTAGTTCTTTTTTTGCCTGACTCAATTTACCAAGCGAGAGAATATACGCGAATGGGATATTCGCATCCTTTGATAGTGCTTGATAGGGGCAATTCTATTTTTTTATTTGCTTCGGATGAAAATAATTTTCATTTTTATATGAATAAACTGTGAACTTGTGAAAATCGCGAAAGTTTCACAAAAATTTTGAAAGTTGCGAAAAAATGAAAATAATTTTCAAAATGATATTTGCGAAATTTTGCTTTATGGAAGGGTGCTTTTACTAAAATAAGCGGTTTTTAAAAATTTTTTTCAAAAATATACCGAAATATATTGACAAATAGCCTTTTTTATGATAAAATCGAAAATGTGAAACTAATTTTCATTTTATTTGAAAAATCTTTTCAAAATTTTCACTAAATTGAACATAATTATTGATTAAAATGAAAATAATTTTCAAAACAAGGAAAGGAGGCTATTGATTGAACAGGACTTTACTGCAGGCGCAGCTTATGTATAATGACATGGGCAAGTCTGAAAAGAAGGTCGCTGACTGGTTGTTCTCTCACTCGGGTGAGATTCTTCCGTACTCCATAACCGATCTTGCCTCCAAATGTGATTCAAGCGAGGCAACGATAGTGCGCTTCTCAAAGCGACTCGGTTGCTCGGGATATCAGGATTTAAAAATCACTCTTGCAAAAGAGCATGATAAAAAGGTCATCCAGCCGACGATAACCGGCGCGGATGATTGCTTCTCCATATTTGAAAAGGTCTGTAACGACGCATATATGTCACTTGAAAGAACGAAAAAGACTCTCTCAGCCGAGGCGATGACTCGCGCGGCAAAGGCAATAGCCGAATCGAGAAGGGTAGTGCTTATCGGACTTGGAACGAGTGCCTCGGTTGCCGAGGATGCGAGCAATAAATTCCTGCGCGCGGGCTGTAACAGCTCGGCGTATGCCGACACGCACATGCAGGCGATTGCCGTTTCACAGCTGAGGGCGGGGGATACCCTTATCGGTATTTCTCAATCCGGCTCCTCCAAGGACATAGTCGAGGCGATGAAAAACGCCAAAGCGCACGGTGCGACGACTGTTTCAATAACCTCGAAGGAGCGCTCACCGATAGCGCGGCAGAGCGATATTCTTCTCCTGACGGATACGGAGGAAACGAGGCATTCGAGCCTCGGGCTTAATTCCCACCTGTCAAGGCTGGTTGTTATCGACGCCTTGTGTTATAAAATCGTTTATCAGAATTCCGCACGCGCATTTAATATAGGCGAGAGTGAGGCGGAGCTAAAGTCAAAGCGAATAATTGAATAATAATAAATAATTAATAAAAGGAAGAAAAGGAGAACGTAAAATGAAAATACTCGTTGTAAACGCGGGTAGCTCTTCTCTCAAGTATCAGCTTTTCGACATGGAAACCGGTGCGGTTTTGGCGAAGGGACTTTGCGAGAGAATCGGCATCGATGGCAAAATCACACACAAACGTCCCGGAAAGGAAAGCTATGAGTCGGTGGCAGACCTCAAGGACCACAAGGATGCAATCGAGCTTGTTTTGAAGCTTCTTTGCGACAAAGAGCTCGGAGTTATCTCATCTCCGGATGAGATAGGAGCAGTCGGTCACAGATTTGCTCACGGCGGTGAGCTTCGCAAGTCTGCAATCCTCGGTGAAGAGGAAATCAAGTATCTTGAAAGCATAGCAGAGCTTAACCCTCTCCACGGCCCGCCTGCACTTGCAGGATTCAGAGCTTGCAAGAGCGTTATGCCAAATATCACTCACGCGGGAGTATTTGATACGTCATACTACTCAAAGATGGAAGAGCACGCATACATCTATCCCATCCCTTATGAGCTTTATGAAAAGTATAAGATTCGCCGTTACGGATTCCACGGCACATCTCACAGATTCGTATGTCAGAAGGCCTCCGACCTTATCGGCAAGAAGGATGCGAAAATCATCACCTGCCACCTTGGTAACGGTTCGTCGATAACCGCAAGTGTTAACGGTGTTGCGATAGATACCTCGATGGGCTTCACACCTCAAGAGGGCGTTCCTATGGGAACAAGAAGCGGCTCTATCGACCCTACTATTGCTACTTATATAATGAAAAAGGAAGGAATTTCTCCCGAAGAGGTTGAAAAGCTTCTTAACTCAAAGTCCGGTCTTCTCGGAATCTCGGGTGTTTCAAGCGACTGCCGCGATATCACCGTTGCGGCAAATGAGGGCAATAAGAGAGCTGCACTTGCTATGAAGGTGCTCGTTCATTACATCAAGAAGATCGTCGGCTCTTACGTTGCGGAAATGAACGGTGTTGATGCGCTTGTATTCACCGCCGGCATCGGAGAAAATGACCGTCTTGTAAGACAGAACGTATGCCGCGATATGAGCTATCTCGGTATCGCAATAGACGAGGAACTCAACCTCTCCTGCCCCTCGGGCGAAGCTGTTGAGCTTACTGCAAAGGGTGCGTCTGTCAGAACCTTCGTAATTCCCACCAACGAGGAATATATGATAGCTCTTGACACACTTAATCTTGCAAAATAATAAAAAATAAAAATAAAAACAATCACACAACGAAAGGAAAGAAAACAATGAAATCACCTTACGAAATTAAGAAAGAAATATGTGAAGCAGGTCACATCCTCTATCAGCTCGGTTTTGTTGCTGCAAATGACGGTAACATCTCTGTTAAGATCAGCGAGAACGAGTACTACTGCACCCCCACCGGCGTATCCAAGAGAGTTCTTACTCCCGATATGATCATCAAGGTTGACAGAAACGGTAACAAGCTTGAAGGTAAGCTTAACCCCTCCTCCGAAATCAAGATGCATATGCGCGTTTACCAGGAGCGTCCCGATGTTAACGCAGTTGTTCACGCTCATCCTCCGATTGCTACCGCATTCACCGTTGCAGGCGTTGACCTTGACCAGTACATACTCCCCGAAGCAGTTCTTACAATAGGTGAGGTTCCCACCTGTGTATACGGAACTCCCTCTACTATGGAGATTCCCGATTCTCTTGAACCCTATATCCAGAATCACGATGCATTCCTTCTTCAGAACCACGGTGCTCTTACCGTAGGTTGCAACCTTACCAAGGCTCTCTTCGTTATGGAAGAGGTTGAATTCAATGCAAAGATTTGCAAGAATGCTATGGAGCTTGGCGCAGTTCACGAGATTCCCAACGCAGAGCTTAAGAAGCTTATGGAGCTTCGTAAGAAGATGAACATTCCCGGCCGTCACCCCGGCATCGAGTACGAGGAAGAACCCAAGGCTTGCAACTGCTCGCAGGAAGAGCTTGTAGCACTTGTTACCCGTAAGGTGCTTGAGGCTCTCGGCAAATAATTTTCGCAGAGGAGTCGAAAAATGGCTATGAATTGGACAGAAGCACAGATTGAAGAGGTAATTGCTTCGGTTATTAAAGGTCTTAAGTCCGAGGGTAGCGAATCACGCGTTGAGTGGGATGCCGAAAGCTATAACGGCAGACGTTACGTCGGAGTCTATTCCGATATGAACGAGGCAATAGATGCCGCAACACAGGGTTACAAGGCTATCAGAGCTATGAGCCTTGAGGAGCGCGAAAAGGTTATCGCGGCTATCCGCGAGCTTTGCCGCGAGGAAGCTCCGATAATGGCAAAGATAGGCGTCAGCGAAACCAAAATGGGCAGAGTAGACCATAAGACCGCAAAGCATATTCTTGTTGCGGATAAAACACCCGGAACATCGGATATAGTAGCCGCTGTAAAGACGGGTGACTACGGACTCACCCTTACCGAAATGGCTCCCTTTGGCGTTGTGGGCAGCATTACCCCCAGCACTAACCCATCCGAAACGGTTATCTGCAACAGCATCGGTATGATTGCGGCAGGTAACGGAGTCGTATTCAATCCTCACCCCGGTGCTATCGCAACCTCGAACTATGCAATAGACCTTGTAAACCGCGCAAGTGCTATGGCGGGCGGTCCGAAGGTTCTGGTTGCATCGGTTGTAAAGCCCACCCTTGAAACCGCCGATATTATGTATAAGCATCCGATTATAAAGCTTCTCGTTTGCACCGGCGGCCCCGGTGTTGTAAAAGCGGTTCTTTCAAGCGGAAAGAAGGCTATCGGCGCGGGTGCGGGTAACCCTCCTGTAATAGTAGACGATACTGCCGACGTAAAGAAGGCGGGAAAAGACATAATCGACGGATGCACCTTCGATAATAACCTTCCTTGCATTGCTGAAAAAGAGGTGTTTGCCTTTGCGAATATCGCAGATGAGCTTATTGCTTCAATGAAGCAAAACGGAGCTTATATGATAGACCGCGCAACTGCCGATAAACTCGCAAATATAGTCCTTGTTGATAAGAAGAATCCGAAAACAGGCGTCGTATCCAAAACCGTAAATCGCGATTGCGTCGGCAGAGATGCAAAAGTTCTCCTTGAAAAGGTCGGAATCAAGGTTGGTGCCGAAGTAAGATGCATAATTTGCGAAACCGATTTCGAGCATCCCTTCGTTCAGCATGAACTTATGATGCCTATTCTCCCGATAGTGAGAGTCAACAATATCGACCAGGCTATCGACCTTGCTGTAAAGGCGGAGCACGGAAACCGCCACACGGCACATATGCATTCAAAGAATCTTGATAATCTTACCCGATTTGCAAGGGCGGTTGAAACCACTATTTTCGTCAAAAACGCACCTTCCTATGCGGGAATCGGCTTCGGCGGTGAGGGACACACCACCTTCACGATAGCAGGTCCGACGGGTGAGGGTATCACCAGTGCGAGAAGCTTTACAAGACAGCGCCGCTGCGTTCTCAGCGAAAGCTTCCGTATAATATAAGAAAGGAAGAGAGAAATGAATATTTCCAACTCACAGGTAGAAGCAATCGTTCGCAAGATACTTGGCGAGCTTGATACTGCTGCTCCCGTAAAGAAGAGCGCATCGGTTCCCAAGACCGCAAAGGTTGCAACTCTTACCGCACCTAAGAAAATTGAGGTTAAGGAATACGCGATTCCCGAACTTCAAGATGATGATATTCTCGTTCGCGTTGAGGGATGCGGCGTATGCGGAACCGACGTTCACGAGTGGAAGGGTGATCCCTTCGGTATAATTCCCGTAACGCTCGGTCACGAGGGAACCGGTGAAATAGTTGCTCTCGGTAAGAATATAAAGGCAGATACCGCAGGCAATCCCATTAAGGTTGGCGACAAGATAGTTACCAGCGTTATCTCCTGCGGCGAGTGCTTCGTTTGCCGCAATAAGCCCGCAAATACCAACCTTTGCGATAAGCAGGGCGTTTTCGGACTTATCCCTCACTCTGATGCAAATCCCCTTACCGGTTGGTTTGCAACTCACCTTCTCATAAGAGGAAAGGGCTCGACCTACTTCGTAGTAAACGACCTCGACCTCAAGGAGAGAATGCTTCTTGAGCTTGCCTGCGTATGCGTTCACGCACTCAAGAGAGCAAACACCACAGGTCTTATCAACTTCAACTCCAAGGTTCTCGTTC
>CAYRJG010000104.1:0-7952 GCA_964424525.1 uncultured Ruminococcus sp. | reverse complement strand
AATAGCGAGGCGGCTTCATAAATCAAATATTACCAGTAAAGCTTCCAATCGGGGTCGAGCAATCTGTGAAGTGCCTCCATATAGAAATAGTCACCCCAAATATTCATTTCATCAATTCCAACTCCCTGCGGCTTTGCATAAGTAGCATGGAGAAGAAGTCCGTTAGACTCGGGAATATCCTTTGTAAGATAATTATCAATAAGAGAATTCATAATTCGATTGATAGCATTTACGTATATCTTACGAAGGGGATCGTTTTTATCCATATACTTGATACCCTCAAGCATACCACAAAGTGCGATTGCAGAGGAGGAGGAATCACGGGGCTCATCATCACCGTCTGTAAAGCAAAGATCCCAGAAAGGAACATAGTCTTCGGGAAGGTGGTTAAGGAAATAGTTGGTGGTTGCCTTGAATATGGTCATAGCCTTATCGCTCTCTTTATAGGTGCGAGTAAGCATAGGACCGTAGATACCCCAGGTCTGTCCTCTTGCCCATGCGGATTCATCAAATGCGCCCTGGTGAGTAACACCTTTCAAGGGAGCACCTGTTTCAACGTCAAAATAATATGTATGATATGTGCTGGCATCGGCGCGGCAGCATACTTCTACCGTAGTATTGAAGTGGTTCCAAGCCATCTCGTCATACTTCTTGTCGCCTGTAACCTCGGTTGTCCAATAAAGGAGCGGAATATTGAGAAGGCAGTCGATTATAAGACGGTTTGATTTCGGATCATCAACATTACCCCAAGCCTGAATAAACTTTCCGTTATCCTTATAGCGAGAGATGAGATTATCCGCAGCGAGAATAGCCGCGCGCTTACCTTCCTCGCTTCTCTGAAGCTTCCATGCAGCAACACAGGAGAGCGAGAAAACAAATCCCATATCGTGGTGGTTTACACCTATTTTATTCTCTATTCTGTAGAGATACGAGGGAATCTGAGAAAGAGCTACGTTCTTATATTTATCATCGCCCGTAAGCTCATAGGCATGCCAAAGTATACCGGTCCAAAATCCGGTATTCCATCCACTGTCATTCTCTACCTGAGTATAAACATTGTTTGTACTGCTATGTGACGGGAATTTATCGGTAAAGCTCGGGAGAGCAAAATCAATCTTCTTAAGAGCTTCTTTGAGCGCATACTCCACCTTTTCGCGAGGGAGTTCAAAATCGGAATATCTTTCGGGATTTTTAATTTCGGGAATGTTTGGTAACATATCGAGTTCTCCTTTTAAAAATATACTGTATATATTTTAGCACATGAAAAATACAATGTCAACCGAAATAAAATTTTTGTTGGTGAGTTTGAATATTTTTTCACCGCACGGGAAAGAATTTCATCACCCTATACAGAAAGGACTAGGATGATGAATAAAAAAAGGAACATTATTTTACCGACTCTTATGATACTGATATCAACTCTTTTTATCGCAGTTATGCCAACAGAGGCGGAGGGCGCACTTTACGAGGATACAATAAGACTACATATTCTCGCGAACTCGGATTCGGAAGACGATCAAGCCCTAAAGCTTTTGGTACGCGATAAGCTGCTCGAAAAATACGGTGAGGAGCTTTCGGGCTTTATGAGTCAAGACGATGCCGAAGAAAAAATCACAAAGAGTATCGGTGAAATAGAAGCCACAGCAAAAAAGATTATAGAAAACGAGGGTTACGACTACAATGTACGCGCGGAGCTTTGCGAGGAATGGTATGACACCCGTGAATATGAGGATTTTTCTCTTCCGCGCGGATATTACACCTCACTAAAAATAATAATCGGAGAAGGCGAAGGTAAAAACTGGTGGTGCGTAATGTTCCCTCCTCTCTGCCTTGAGGCGGCTCTTGAAAAAGCACCCGCGGACACTGCCATAAAACAATATTCAAAAGAAGAATATACCCTTATCTCAAAGAGCGGATACAACATAAAATTCAAGCTGCTCGAACTTATAAGCGACGTTTTTTCAAAAAAATAAAAATACTTTATCTTCCGCTTTATATTATTGACATCGTTTTTGAGGTGGTATATAATTAACGTATGAACCATTTTTATGAAGGCGGTGCTATCTATGATATTTAATATTGGAAAACCCGATGAGCCAACTGTTTTATCCGATTTTTCGGGCAGTGTTCTCGAGGACTATTATACAACAAATTCTTCATATCTTATGAAAAACGGTGAGCCGTATATTTGCAAAATGGGAGAGATACATTATTCCCGAGTTGATGAGGATAACTGGGAGGATGCTCTCATAAAAATGCGAGATGGCGGAATTGACGTTATTGCCTCCTACGTTTTCTGGATACATCACGAAGAAATTGAGGGCGAATTTGATTTTAGCGGCAACCGAAATATAAAAAAATTTCTTGCTCTTTGCAAAAAGCTGGGGCTTCCTTTTGTTTTGAGAATAGGTCCGTGGGTACACGGAGAAGCCAAAAACGGCGGTTTTCCCGATTGGCTGGAAGAGCGCACGGGTGGTGCTATGCGAACAGATTGCGAACCTTATATGTCATATGTGCGCCGTTTATTCAAGCGTATATACGATGAGGTGCAAGAATATTCCGATGTTATTATCGCAATACAGGTAGAAAACGAATTAAGAAATGAAGCGGACTATGCCTTAAAGCTCAAAATTATGCTAAAGGAAATAGGATTTTCCGCGCCTCTTTGGACTTTTACGGGTTGGGGTGGCTCCGATAAAATAGAGAGTTGCCCTGCCGGTGAGGTGCTGTGCCTTTACGGCGGTTATCCCGAAGCACCGTGGATGCAACATCTTAACGTTATTGAAACCAGCAATACTTTTACCTTTTTGCCCGACAGAGATGATGAAAATATTGGTGCAGATCTGCTTAAGCCGGATTGCCGCACAGATGAGAATATAAAAAAGAAATTTAAAATAAGGAACACTCCTTATCTCACATGCGAGCTTGGCGGCGGCAATCAAATAACCTATCACAGGCGACCGATAATCTCAAGTGAAGATGTCACGGCAATAGCAATATGCAAGCTTGGCTCGGGTGCAAACGGACTTGGATATTACGTATACCACGGTGGCAAAAATCCTTTGGGAAAGACCGGTTCAATGCAGGAATCCAGAATGACAGGATACCCTAATGACCTACCCATGATATCTTACGATTTTCAAGCTCCAATAGGCGAAGCAGGACAAATAAGAAAAAGCTATTTTGATCTCAAAAAGATACATAACTTTATCGATTTCTGTGGTAACGAGCTAGCTAAAATGCCCGCATATTTTCCGGATATAAAGCCTAGTGCCGCCAATGACACGGAAATATTAAGATGTTCTGTGCGAAGCGACGGCGAGCGCGGTTATATTTTTGTGAACAACCATTTTCACATGGGAAAGATGAAGAAACTATCCGAAAATATAACGCTGAATCTTGCAAACGGCAAAAAAATATCGGTTCCCGTTGTCTGCGAAGCAAATGGACAAGGAATAATTCCGTTCAATTTCAAATTCGGAGATGCTACTGCGGATTGGATAAGTGCAATACCGCAATACGCAGATTCCAACACTGTATACTTTGCAAAAATGAACGGCATTAAACCTCAAATATGTATTAACGGCTGTATAAAGGATTTCGTTGACGAAATTAAGCTCGGCAGTACTACTCTTTCACTGCTGTGTGACTCTGATATACCGAAAAATCACGAAGATGAAGTCTCTGTATCTGACGGCACGCCTTCAACCGACAATTCTTTTTTCAAACACATTTCAAATTTGGATGGAACTATTCCAAAATTTGCGCCCGTATTTGAATACAAATTTAAAATTCCCGACAAAGCAAATTATCTTAAAATAAATGCTAACGGAAACATCGCTGCACTTTATTTTAACGGTGATTTGATAGCGGATCAGTATTTATACGGCAAAAATTGGATAGTTGATGCACGCAAATTCAAAAATCAAGAACTAATCTTGAAGGTACTTTCGCTCTGCCCCGAGGATAAAGAAAAGATTTACTTTGAATATGACATGCCCACAGGAGTTTATCCACCAAAGGTGTACGCAATTCTCGATGAAACTGTTTATGATTGATCTTTAAATTACGCGCCATAGCAATCTTTATATTGATTTTCTCAAAAATCTATGATAGAATATAGAAAATGAATTTTACATAGCTTTTGGCAATCTCAAAACAGATTAAGTCAAAACGGAGTTTTATATGGCAGATAAAAAAAGCGATACAAAAACAATTGCCGACAACAGAAAAGCGCGGCACGATTACTTTGTAGAAGAGGTCTACGAAGCAGGAATTGAACTATTTGGAACAGAGGTGAAATCTCTTCGAGCCGGCGGTGTGAATCTCAAGGATTCCTATTGCGATATTGACGGTGGTGAGCTTTTTGCTCTCGGAGTACATATCAGCCCTTATGAGCAAGGTAATATTTTCAACAAAGATCCACTTCGCCCCAAAAAATTGCTTATGCATAAGCAAGAAATAATGAAACTCACAGGTCTTGTTTCGCGTGACGGTTATACTCTCGTGCCGCTTTCACTTTATTTCAAAGGCTCAAGAGTAAAAATGGGAATAGGTCTTTGCAAGGGTAAAAAGCTTTACGACAAGCGTGACACTATTGCAAAAAGAGATTCGGACAGAATCATTGAACGCCAAATGAAGGATAGAAACGGGAAAGGCGATTATTAAAAAAAGGACGGATATCAGTGCCAAGCACCGTATATCCGTTTTTTGGCTTTAAAGTATTGCTATATCAATTTTCAAGAAGAACAAGCTCCTCTTCTGTAAGATGGCGGTATTCACCCGGTTTTAGATTTTCATCGAGCGAAAGTGAGCCTATTGAAAGACGTTTCAAATACAATACTCTGCCGCCGGCATAACCTAGCATCCTTTTGACCTGATGCTTTTTGCCTTCGGTTATTGTAATGGTGCCCGATGTAATTGGCAAATCAGCCTGACGACGTAACATTTTGCTATCTTCATAAGACAAAAGTGATTTTATATCAGATAGCCTTGCGTTTTCTATAATCGAAATGCTTGCCGGTGCAGTAGTAAAATCTTTATCGGCAAATATATTAATTCCTTGCTCGATAATTCTCTTGTTTTCTTCATTCAAAATCCCCAACATCCAAAAGAAATATGTCTTCTTGACCGTCCGTTCCGGCATCATGAGACGATTACAAAGAGCACCGTCATCAGAAATTATCAAAAGTCCTTCTGTGTCTTTATCAAGTCGACCGATATGAAAAAGGCTTTCGCGCATATCATCCGGAAAATAATCCATTACGGTTTTATGACGCGGATCTCGGCAGGCGGAAATACATCCGCGCGGCTTATGAAACATATAGTATTCTGCCATACAATTACATCCATTTATTCCTTAATTCTAAGTGTCCGCATTGAATTTAATATTGCAATAACATCCACACCAACATCCGCAAAAACTGCAAGCCACATATTTGCAAATCCAGCGGCACTTAATATTAAAATTGCGATTTTTACGGTTAGTGCAAAAACTATATTTACCTTTGCAATTGCTATTGTTTTCCTTGCTATCTTTATTGCGGTCGGGATGCGTGTTAAATTATCTGTCATGATAACAATGTCAGCTGCCTCTATTGCACTATCGCTTCCAACACCGCCCATAGCTATTCCAACATCTGCACCTGCAAGAGAGGGGGCATCGTTTATTCCGTCACCTACATAAACGGTTGCTTTTGATGAAGAAATTATCTCCTGCAAGCGAATATACTTTTCATCGGGCAACAATTCTGCGGATACAACATCAATTCCAACCGCTTTTCCAACACGCTCGGCTTTTGACAAGTGATCCCCCGAAAGCATAATACTCTGCTTTATTCCAAGTTGTTTAAGCTTTGATATCGCCGTTTCTGCCTCGTTTTTTGTGTTGGTTATATAAATAGCACCTTTGTATATTCCATCAACAGAAACACACAAAGCACCTGACGGTAAATTTGGTGCAGTAACTCCGACGTCGACCATAAGAGCAAAATTTCCGATAGCAACAGTATGAGAATCCACCTCGGCAACTATACCGCGCCCCGGTCTTTCGTCGCAGGTTTTCGGAGTTGTAAAGTTATTTGCGTATTTTTTGATAGACTCCGCAATAGGATGAGTAGAAGAATACTCTGCTGATGCAGCATAATACATAAGCTCTTCCTCGGATATTCCCAAAGTATCAACCTTTGTTACAGAAAATGTTCCCGATGTAAGAGTTCCTGTTTTATCAAATGCAATTTTATCTGCACGCGCAAGTGGAGCAAAAACATTACCACCCTTAAAAAGGATTCCTTTTGCTGCTGCTCCGCCTATGCCGCTGAAAAATGCCATTGGTACGCTTATTACAAGAGCGCACGGGCAGGATATTACAAGGAAAGTAAGCGCGGCATATATTGAGTCTTTCCACCCGTAGTTTTCAATAATCAAAGGCGGTAATATTGCCATCAGCAAAGCAAAAGCTACAACAATATGAGTATAAACACGCGAAAACTTTGTTATAAAATTCTCTTCCCTCGCTTTATTTTCGCTTGCATTATCAACAAGTTCAAGTATGCGCGATGCAGCGGACTCCTCTGCAGGTCGAAGCGTTTCGCACTTTATATATCCGTTTACAACAAGAGTACCACCCTCAACCTCAGATCCCGACTCTACTGCACGGGGCAGAGATTCTCCTGTTAGGGCAGATGTGTCTATATCGGCATTACCATCGATTATAACCGAGTCTATTGGTATACGCTCGCCGGTACGTACAATGATTATGGAACCAACCTCAACATCCTCGGCATCAACGGTGATTTCCTTTCCGTTTTCTACAATACAAGCCTCGTCAGGCTTTATTGCCATCAATGATTTAATTGAATTACGTGAACGTCTTACGGCTTTATGCTCAAAAAATTCTCCTACAAGGAAAAACAGCATAACAGCTGCCCCTTCACTCATATCGCCAATTATCATAGCACCAATCGATGCAATCGACATAAGAAATTTTTCGTCGAGAAGGTCGCGCCTCATTATTCCGCGAATTGCGTCATAAAACACGGGTATTCCCACCACAAGAATCGCCAATATAAAAAATATTACAGATGCTAATTCTATGCAAAATATATGCTCAAAAGCGAGTCCTGCAAAAAAGAGGATTGCACCGCATATTATTCGTAAAAGTTCATTTTTAAAAAGTGACTTAAATTTCATTTTATTTTTCTATTTTTACATCGCGAGAGAATGATTTTGCGATACCCTCAGCCAACTTTAACACAGCATCCTCGGAAAGTGCGGATTCAACTGTAAGACGCTCGGTCAAAAAATTAATTTTAGCAGATTCTATCCCCTCTGCACCTTCAATCATAGATGCTAGTTTTGCCGCACAATTCGGGCAATCAAGTCCTGTGATGGTAAATTTGAATTTCATAATATTTTTCTCCTTTTGTTAATTTATTCTCTAATATGCTCCAGAGCTTTTTCAATAATATCGCGCACGTGGTCATCCGCAAGTGAATAATAAACGTTTTTGCCCACTTTTCTATAAGTGACGAGCTTTGATTGGCGCAAAATTTTGAGCTGATGAGAAACCGCTGATTTTGTCATTCCAAGAAGAGCCGCGATATCGCATACGCACATTTCACCCTCATCGATGGCAAACAATATGCTTATTCTGGTTGAATCACCGAATATTTTAAAGAAATCCGAAAGCTCATAAAGAGTTGGTAATTCAGGCTTTTTTTCTTTGCGACTTTCGACAGCTTCGGTATTAACCTCTTCGCATTCGCAAAAAAGCACTTTCCCATTTTTATTTTTCAACATCACACCTCCCATTCACAATAGTTGAATGATTGTTCAACTGTTTGTTTTATCATATACCAATTTTCATTTTTTGTCAAGTACATCGAAAAAATATATTATAAAAATCTTTCAAAAACCACTTGAAAATAAAAAAAATTTATGTTATACTATTT
>CAYRJG010000103.1:0-7957 GCA_964424525.1 uncultured Ruminococcus sp. | reverse complement strand
CCAAGATAGTAAGAACACGTATTGCATCGAATATGTCACCCTGGCTCAGAGAATGCTCGGTCGGTGATATAATCAACGTTCCGATCTCCCACGGTGAAGGTAAATTCCTTGCAACCGAAAAGACGGTAGCAGAGCTTATCAAGGGCGGTCAGATTGCAACGCAGTACGTTGACCTTGACGGACGCGCAACCTACGATATCGATTACAACCCCAACGGCTCGACTCTTGCAATAGAGGGTATCACCTCTCCCGACGGTCGCGTATTCGGTAAGATGGGACACTCCGAGCGCATAGGCGCAGGTCTTTACAAGAACGTATATGGAGAATACGACATTAAGATGTTTAGATCCATGGTAAAATATTTCAAATAAAAAATGGCTTAGATATTTTGGCATAATTTCCCGTTTTCGGGGCTCGACGTAGGAAACTACGCCTGACGCCCCGAAACCAAAAAATTCTGCTCAAAATCTCGTTGCCATTTTAGTCATAGATGTAGAGCCATAATTTGCGAAATCAAAAAAATGCTCAAAATCTCGTCGCCATTTTGGATACGGATGTAAATTAAAATAAAAATTAAAAACGGCAAAAAGTTGACACGGGGCACGCCCAAAATCAATAATTTGCCGTTTTTTATTTGCTTTTTTAATATAAAATGCCGAAAATCAAAGAATTTTCAGGTTCGGGAAATTCTTGCCGTATTGCTCTGCGGCATCTGCGTTTTCGGTGATAAGATAATCGACCTCGGAGAGGGAGCACTGCTTGTATGGCGCGCGAATGCCGAACTTGCGCGAGTCGCAGAGGAATACCTTTGTGCGTGCGTTCTTGATTATCGCATTGCGCACAACCACCTCTTCTCTTGCAAAGTCGGAGATAACTCCGTCATCGGAGAGTCCGCGGCAGGCAAAAAAGCAGGTGTCGGCAAAGCTGCTTTCAAATATTTTCATAGCATCGACTCCGACAAGGCAGGAGCGATTCTCGCGGCTTAAAAATCCGCCCGAGGATATAACAGTGATGTTGCTCTCCGAGAGCAGGTGCATTATCTCAACGTTGTTAGTTATAACGGTAATCGATGACCTGTTCGGTATCACCTCGGCAAGGTGCAGGGCAGAGGATGACTGGTCAAGGAAAAGTATACTGTTATCCCCGATAAGCGTGGCAGCCTTCATCGCAATCTTCTTTTTTGCTGCCGAATTTTGAGTATATCGAAGGTTGAATGCCGCTATTCTTGAATAGTTGGTTGTCAACTCCGCGCCGCCGTAGCTTCTCTGTATAAGGCCCTTTTTCTCCATATCGGCAAGGTCGCGTCTGATGCTCGATTCGCTCGCGTAAAGCTTTTCACATAGATTCTTTACGGTAACAAAACCGCCCGATTCCTTTAGCATTCCGAGTATTTCCTGCTCGCGTTCGCCCTTCAGCATTGTTTCATACCTCCAAATAATTTGCACGTTTTTGACCGAATCGGTCAAATATTTCGTTCTGTCACCGATTTTATGACCTAATTCTGACAATATATTGACTTATTTTGACCGATTGTTGTATAATGATTATACTACAATAAATATAAAAAGTAAATACCTATTTTACAAAAGGAGAGGAAAATGGATATTAATAAGCTTCTTTCGGGTGTTGATTGTAAATGCGGAAAGCACCACACCTGCGATATTGACTACGTTTTTGTAGAGGACGGAGCAATCGCACGTCTTACATCTATCACAAAAGAGTATAAAAATGTTCTCATCGTTGCCGATGGAAATACCTACGGTGCGGCAGGTAAGGCTACCGAAGCGGCTCTTTCGGGCAAGGTTGCGGATAGAGTGATTTTCCCCGGTGAGGTTATCCTTATTCCCAACGAGGAAAGCGTTGCAGCGGTGAATGAGCACACCACCGGAATTGACCTTATTGTCGGCATAGGCTCCGGTGTTATTCAGGACCTTTGCAAGTACGTTTCACACACAAACGGAATCCCTTATATGGTTGTTGCTACTGCTCCCTCAATGGACGGATACGCCTCCGACGGTGCCGCTATGATATGGGGCGGAATGAAGGTGACCTATAAGGCAGGTCTGCCGAGAGCTCTTATTGCCGATACCTCGGTTCTCGCAACCGCACCTATGGAGATGATAAAGGCAGGATATGGCGATATTGTCGGCAAATTCTCCGCACTCAACGACTGGAAGCTTTCCAGAGCCGTTAACGGTGAGTATTTCTGCGATTACATATATGACCTTACTTATAAAATGATAGAGGATACCCTTGCAGTAGCCGAGGGACTTATCAAAAGAGATAAAGAAAGCCTTCGCGTGCTGACCGAAGCTCTTATTACCGTAGGTATTCTTATGAGCTTTGCAGGCTCATCCCGTCCTGCATCGGGTAGTGAGCATCACCTCTCTCATTACTTTGAGATTGTCGGAATTCTTGGCGGTGAGGAATATTTCCCCCACGGTATTGACGTTGTTTATTCAACGGTTATCACCGCAAAGGTAAGAGAAAACATTCTCTCTCGCCCCTTCGCGAAAGAACTCTACCGTGAGGATGAGGAGGCTCTTTCTGCTAATATAAAAAAGGTATATACATCTGCCGCTGACGGATGCATTGAGCTTCAGCGCAAGGTAGGAAACTATGCGCTTGACAGAATTCCCACCTATCTTGAAAAAGAGACTGAAATCAGAGCAATTCTTGCAGAATGCCCCAAGGCGTGTGAAATTGAAGAAATGCTCGCTCGTGTTAATCTTGATATGGGTGAGTTCTATAAAATGTACTCGGACAAAAAGCTTCAAAACGCAATAAAGTACGCAAAGGATTTGAAGGACAGATACACCGTTCTTTGGCTTAACTACGATTTCGGGAATTGCTGAATTTTCTATAAAAGCCTAACCCGTGTAACGAAAAAATAATGATTTTTACGAAAAAAGGAGAAAAATATGCCTATCATTCATAAAAATAAGATAACCGTTGCCGCGCATAGAGGCGATTGCTACAACTATCCCGAAAATACTATGGCTGCATTCGTCGCAGCATACGATGCAGGCGCTGAAATGATTGAAACCGACGTTCATCTTACAAAGGACCTTGTTCTTGTTCTTATCCATGATGCAACGCTTGAGCGTACTACAAACGGAAAGGGAAAAGTAGAGGATTATACCCTTGATGAGCTTCTTAAATTTAATGCTGGAATTGCGAATTTCCCACAGCAGATTCCTCTTTTTGAGGACTTTATGAACTGGGTAGCCCCCCTTCCTCTCACCGTTAATATCGAGATTAAGGAATACTTTGACGAGGGAAACGTTGAAAGAGCAAAGCTCTGCATTGATAAGGTGCTCGAAATAGTTGAGGCGCTCGGTATGAGAGATAGAATTCTCATCAATAGCTTTGATGCCCGTGCGCTTGAATATACCTATAAAAAGTACGGAAAGAAGTATATGCTTCACGGCTTCTATCCCTATACTATAATGAACACTACAGGCTGTGAGGTTGACCCCGGTGAATATCTCTATTGCGCTTGCATATTCGATATGAGAAACAAGCCGCTTTACGATTATCTTATCGAGCGCGGAATTGAGCCATGGGTAGGTGCGGGAATCACAACTAAAATGCACCTCGCACTTGCGGTTGAATACGGTGCAAAGCTCATAACCACCAATAACCCTGCCGATATAATCAAAAAAATGAAGGAAATATAAAATGGACGTATCAAAAATCAAGCTTGTTGCTATGGACCTTGATGGCACGCTTACACAGCATAAATCTCCCCTTACTCCCGAAAACCGCGCGGCACTCGATGCCCTCCGCGCAAAGTATAAGCTGCTTATGGTTGGAGCAGGTCAGGTTTTGAGAATATTCAACCAGCTCGAAAAATACCCGATAGATATTATCGGAAATTACGGCTTACAGTACGGAAAATATGACACGGGTAGCGGTGAAATAGAGATTTTGCGCGATTTGAGCTTCCCCTGTGACAGAGAAAAGGTGGACGCACTCGTTACCTCAATGCGCCAAAAGTATGGCTTTACCTCATTCAGAGGAGAGAATACCGAATTTCACCCATCGGGATGCATTACCTTCCCGATTCTCGGAACAAAGGCGATAGCCGAGGATAAGCTCGCATTTGACCCCGACAGAAAAAAGCGCAGAAAGATATATCCCGAAATCGTTGAAGCCTTTTCCGCTTACTGCGTTTTCGTTGGAGGCTCTTCCTCTTTCGATATGGCACCGAAGCCTTATAACAAGTATTACGCGCTTGACCTCTACTGTAAAGAAAACGGATTTTCTCACGATGAGGTCGTTTACATAGGCGACGATTACGGTGAAGGCGGAAACGACGAATCGGTTTACCTCTCGGATTTCAATTATCTTACTATTGATAACTATCTTGATTTTCCTAAAGTGGTGGCTGAACTTATTGTTTAAATATAAAATATCGCCAATAGCTTTGTGAATATTTTTTGGAGCGTTGTGAGTTTTTTCTCATAACGCTCTTTTTTGTTTCGGCAAAGTCAACATGAATAACAGACTCTTTTTGTTCAAATGGGAGAAAATAGTTACTCAAGTTTAAACAAAGTCGGCTTTTAATTGACTTTTTGTTCTTTTTTCAGTACAATTGAAGTGTCTAAAATAAAAATATAGAAAGGCAAAATTATGAAAACAAGAAGAATTTTAGCACTTTTGCTTGCATTCGTGCTTTGCTTCACACTCGCTTTCGTTTTCACCTCTTGCGGTGAGGATGAGCCCGAAGCAAAGGAGTGCACATCGCATACCGATTCAAACGGTGATAGTAAGTGCGATAATTGCAATAAGGATATACCTACCGAGGATGAGCCCACCGAGGATGAGCCCACCGAGGATGAGCCCACCGAGGATGAGCCTACGGAGGATGAGCCCACCGAGGATGATCCTACAGAGGATGATCCTACCGAAGATCAGCCCACCGAGGATAAACCTACCGAGGACGAACCTACCGAGGATGAGCCCACCGAGGATGAGCCTACGGAGGATGAGCCCACCGAAGATGAGCCTACCGAGGATGAGCCCACCGAAGATCAGCCTACCGAGGATGATCCCGATAAGGACCCAATTCCCGACGGTGCGGTAGTTCTTGTTGATAACAAAGAGGTTAAATTCAAAATAGTTGTAGCAGACGGATTCAGCACCGACGTTTTGATTGTTGTAAATAAATTTGTAACCGATCTCGCGGCAATCGGTGTTGAAACCGAGATAGTTGCAGACACCGCGGACACGGCAACCGATTGCGAAATAATTATCGGTGTACCAAACAGCCGCGGCGACGCATATAAGGTAGACCAGTATTCTTACGGATATAAAGGATATTCGATTAAGGTCGTTGACGGTAAGATACAAATAGTCGGCGGCTCTGAGGATTCGCTTGAAGATGCTATCGGAATATTCAAGAAGGATATACTCGGAATAAAGAAGTCCACGAAAGAGATTGTCGATTGCTACGTTATTCCCTCGCAGGGCGTAGAGGTCATTCAGAATGATTACAGCATCGAAAGCGTCAGCTTCGGCGGAAACGATCTTTCCGAGTTCGTTATCGTAGCAAGCGAGGCTAAAGAGGTCGAAATAGCCGTTGCAAAAACATTCCGTGACCAGATATACAAGAAAATAGGCATCTGGCTTCCCATAGTTGAGCCGAATACCGAATACGGTACTGCAATAATATTCAACCTTACCGATGCAAGAACCTGTAAGTCTGATAAGGGATTTGCGCTTAAGGTTGATGGCGGTAATGTTTATATCGATTGCGGATTTGCAAATAAGTTCGAGGAAGCAACTCTCGGCTTCCTTATGCCCGAAATAATTAACTCTAAAAAGACGAATATTACCTTCAATAACGGTTACACCTACGAGAAGGTTGATTACAAAAACATCTATTACAGCGATTATGGAGCAAAGGGTGACGGTGAGTATGACGATTTCTACGCACTCAAGGAGTGCCATGATTATGCTAACGAGTGGGGTCATACCGTAAACGCAGACTCCAATGCAACCTATTATCTTGGTAAGGGTAGCGGGTACGATTCAATAGTTATCCGCACCGATACTAACTGGAACGGATGTAAGTTCATATTTGATGACCACGAGATAAAATCTCCCCACGATTATGATGGCTCATCCGTTACAGCCGACCCCGAATATTATACCTCGATATTCCTTATCGATAACCCCGGTGAGGCGTACGGCTTTGAAGAGCTTCCCATAACAACCCTTTACGAGGGCGCGACCAATATCGGCTTTGCTCCGGGATACCGCGCGATGATATTCCCTTATAACAGTAATATAAGACATTTCATCCGTTACGGTGCTAACCAGAACAGCGGAAGCTCGCAGAGCGAAATTATTATGGTCGAAGCTGACGGAACGATAGATCCGACAACTCCCGTTCAGTGGAATTATGACGTGGTGACATCTCTCTACGTTTACCAGATGGATGCCGAGCCCATCACTATAAGCGGTGGCGAGGGTGATGTTCAGACTCATATCGAAACCATCTTCAACGGTGCTCCGTCGTTTTACGATTATTATCAGCGTAATATAATGATAAAGCGCCCCAACGTGACGATGACTAACATCAAGCACACTATTACGGGCGAGGTTAAGGAAAGCGACGGCGGAACAGGTGCACCTTATACAGGATTTATCACCATTCAAAAAACCGAGAACGTTCTTATCGAGGGCTGTGAATTCCAGTGTCCCGCAGGATATAGCACCATAGGAAGCGCGGGAACAAGCGTTGGTATGGGTACATACGAGATAAACGCATCCTCATCAAATAACATCACCTGGAAGGATTGTACACAGTCTAACTTCTTCCTTGAAGACGGTTCTATCAAGTTCAACGGTATGATGGGTACCAACTACTGTAAGAACCTCAACTTTGATAACGTTATGATGTGCTCCTTCGATGCACACTGCGGAACCTATAACGCAACTCTTAAAAACTCCACCTGTGAGCATATCAATTTCATAGGTGAAGGTACTATCATTCTTGAAAACGTTACCATCCACGCAAACGCATCTAAAGCGGGTCTTATCTTCCGTGATGACTACGGCTCGACCTGGGAGGGTGACGTTATAGTAAAGGGACTCAATCTTAAGTATTATAATGCAACGTGGCTTGAGTTCGGAAGAACCAAGTGGGTTAACCATTTCTTTGGATATACCACCTATCTTCCCGAAAACATTTGGCTTGATGACGTTAAGATAACCAGAATCGGCTACTCCGTAGATGCAGACGGTAATAGAAAAGAATGGGATATAACTACAAACGATATGCCGCTTTATCTTTACTACTATCTTGAATCCTATAGTAATTATGATATAAGCGATCCAAATGAAGACTTTTCGAAGGATCCGACTACGGATCAGATAAATTGCAAGTGCAAAAATGGATTCAATGACGGAAATTCTGATGGACTTTGTGATGTTTGTAAATTTCCCGAGGTTGCCGATTACTCAATCAACCGCAATCCCTTCGTTCCCACCAAGAACGTATATATCACAAACAGCCCGGGTCTTAAGCTCAAGGTTCCAAACACGCCTCAGTTTGAAGACCTCAACGTATATGTTGACGGCGAGGAATACAATTGGCGCGATACCGGTGGATTAATAACCGTTCCAACCGAATAATAAATAGGAGGGTGTCGGATTTCGACACCCTCAAAATATATGATGTGAAAAAGATTTATGGCGTTATTAATTTTTTTACATCAAAAAACAATATGTTACCAAGCTTGAAGAAAGGAATAAAAATGAAAAAGTTTTAGCATTAGACGGGTGCTCGAAAGACAGTAATTCTAAAAAATTACTATTTTACGGCATCTGTCTGACAGGGTTGGAAAACAACTATGAAAAGAACGATGTCGAGTCGAAAGACTTAACATCGTTCTTTTTCTAGTGCGCTCGGCACGCGTTACAACTTGGCGGTGAAAGTCCGCTACAG
>CAYRJG010000102.1:0-7969 GCA_964424525.1 uncultured Ruminococcus sp. | reverse complement strand
CTTTGGCAAATCCCTCACCGCTTTTGAAAACGGATTTTACTTTGGCAACTTACAGATTTTTAATATAATTACTTATTATTGATAAACATAAAAACTTAATGCGATAGTAGTATGACTTAAATAAAATTATTATAAAAGAAACCACCGCACAATTTATTTTTTGCAAATAAGCTTTACACCTTCTATTGCAACAATATTTAATATCTCACCAACGTCAAATTCATCATCATCACCAACACCTCGTGCTGACCATATTTGACCGTTTACTCGAACTTCGCCACAGCCTGCAAAATTATCGATCCGTTCTACCACAACACATTTTTCGCCAACAATTGATTCAATTCCACCACCGACAGCGGAGCAACCTATGTTTTTGCGAAAAGGCTTGAAATATAAAAAAGTTCCAATTGCCACAAGGAGAAAAACAGTTAATATTTGTATCAAAATATCAACATCAAAAAAATCCATAACTATTCCCACGATTGAACCGGGAATTAGCACAACGGCAATTTTCTTATGAGTGAAAGCCTCAATTATAACTGCAATAAAAATTATTGCGAGCCATATCCAACCTAAAATCATATTTATATCTCTCTTATCAAAATTTAAAATTAAGACAATATAGTTTTAAAAAGTATATCACAAATAACATATTCTGTCAATTACTTTTATTTAAGATATATTTTATTTTAAATATTTATATTATGTCATCCACAAAGATAATGAACAAAATGTTCAAAAATTCAATTATTTTTTATTCAATCAAACTCTTTTTTTGTTAAAAACGCCTAAAATCATTAAAAAGTATTGACAAATTCGTTTGAATATAGTATTATTTATCAAGCACATAAAACAACAAAACTATCCAAAGGAGGGTATTATGTTTGAAACATTGAAAACATTCCTGGTTGAAGAGCTTCGCGTAAATGCTGATGATATCACTATGGAAGCTGAGCTTGTATCAGACCTTGGAATAAATTCTCTTGAACTTGCAGATCTTGTTTATCTCTGCGAGGAGAAATTTAATGTAGTTATTGATGATGAAGATCTCCACAACTTCGTTACCGTAGGAGATGTTGTTCGTTATATCGAATCCGCACAGAAATAATATACAAAGGTTGCTTGCTTCAAGACAAGCAACCTTTTGAATTTATCATAACTTAATTATTAGAGTTCTTTTCTCCAAAATACAGCCATTAACAAAATCGGTATATTTATTTCTAAAAAATCTTGCTTCGGTTGTATCAGATTTTAAATGTTCAGCCAACTCAAAAAATTCCACTCTTCCCTTTCGTTTCAATGAACGAAGAATTTTTTGTGCAGTTGGCAAAAGCCGTTCTCGGTCTTCTGTAAATATAAATTTTACGATCTCGACGCCCTCTGCACGCGCTGATGCTATGCAAAAGGCAATTTCATTTTCAAGTTCGAAATTTGTTAATGCAGCAAGTTCAAAGCTTCTGTAATTCATATAAACTCCATAACATTTTTAAAGTAAATTTGAAAGGTGTATTATGACACGCTTACTATGCAAGCTATTTATAAAAAATTATGATCACTCCGATGATGTTTCGGTCAGGCAAAAATACGGAACATTAGCCGGAGCTGTTGGAATAATAACAAATGTATTATTATCAATGCTTAAGTTAATCATTGGTCTTCTGACTGCTTCAATTGCTATCACAGCAGACGCATTAAACAATCTATCCGATGCAGGAGCATCCATAGTATCATTGGTAAGCTTTAAGCTCGCAGCAAAACCCGCTGACAAAGATCACCCATTCGGCCATGCAAGGATTGAATATATAGCTTCAATGATAGTATCGATAATGATACTTATCGTAGGTATAGAAATGCTACTGGATTCTCTAAAGAGCATTTTCTCACCGGGAACCGCTATCCCTCCGCAATTCTCCGTCGTATCACTGATTATCCTTGGTATATCAATATTAACTAAGCTTTGGTTATCTCTTTTTTATAGATATATTGGAAAGAAAATAGATTCCGGAGTAATAAGAGCATCCGGAACAGATTCTCTTATGGACAGCATATCAACAGCGACCGTAATGATTTCCTCATTAATAATCAACTTTACAGGATTTTATATACTAGATGCGTATGTTGGTCTTGGCGTCTCGGTTTTGATTCTAATTGCGGGAATAAGAATTCTCAATGAAACCAAAAACTCTTTGCTCGGAGAAGCGCCTCATACAGAGGTAATTGAGCAGATAAACCGCATAATATCCGAAGAATCGGAAGTCATAGGAGTGCACGATATGCTTGTGCATAACTATGGTCCCGGAAAATACATCGCCTCTTTTCATGCCGAGGTAGACGGTTCAAAAGATATCTACATGCTTCATGATAAAATAGATAATTTGGAAAGACGCATCGGTAACGAAATGAATATCATGTGTACGATACATCTAGATCCAATTGTAACAAACGATGTAGTTATAGATAAATTAAGAAATTTTGTGAAAGAAAAAATTTCAAAATTGTATCCAACAATAGGAATACATGACTTCAGAGCTGTAATCGGTGATACACACACCAATATTATATTTGATATTGAGGTTCCGTTTGATGTAGTAACGCCACCAAAAGAAATAATATCAAATATATGTAACGCGGTAAAAGCAGAACGCCCCGAATGCTTTTGTGTAATTACCGTAGACCGTTATTGATTTATTAAAGGTTGACCGATTAACGGTCAACCTTTTTCGAACTTTGATCAAAAAGTCCAAAATCGGAATTTATCAAAGCCCCCTTTAAAATAGAAGACTCGCCATATTTCTGCCGAATTTTATCAACCGCAATTTCCGAATCTTTTCTGCGCGTTCTTTGAGCGTCAAATTCAACATCAAATAATGACATTTGCTTCGTCCCTTCTTGCGCCGGAATTAAATTCGTTGCCGCAATAGTTATTGTTCGTATCGGTTTATTTACATTCCAGTCATTCATTAAAATATCAAGCACGGTTTTTGCAATTTCCGAACTTATATCCGATGGTGGAGATTGCGGATGTTGGCGATGGACTGTCCTTAAATATTCATCCTTAATGCTTACTTGAACAGTTGAACATTTTAAACCGTTTTTTCGAAGCTTTGTACCAATTTCATCACTTAAATAATCAATTGCATATTTCCAGTCTTCATATCCAACAAGATCGTGCTTAAAAGTAAATCCGTTGCTGATACTTTTTGCTTCCTCTGAATTTGACAATACGGGAGTATCATCAAGTCCACTGGCGTATTTATATAACATTTCGCCAACCTTACCAAATCTAAACGAGAGCATTTGAGGTGTTGCAGAAGCTAATTCACCTATCGTTTTAATTCCGAGATTTAACAAGGCGTTTGTTGTTTTTTCTCCGACAAAAAGCAAAGCAGAAACAGGCAAAGGATATACTATAGACTTATAATTGTTTTTATCAATAACAGTTATTGCGTCTGGTTTTTTATAATCACTGCCCAATTTAGCAAAAACTTTATTAAACGACACTCCTATAGAAAGAGTTATATCTAATTCCTTTTTTACTGCCAATGATATCTCTCTTGCAATATCATATCCGCAACCAAAAAGCTTTTGACTTGCAGTAACATCCAGCCAACTCTCGTCAATTCCAAAAGGTTCAATTATATCTGTAAAGCGAGAATAAATTGCATTTGCGCGTTTGGAGTACTCCTCGTAAGCCGCGTAATGGGGTTTTACAATAACAAGTTCAGGGCATTTTTTCTTGGCAGAAACAACCGTTTCGGCGGTTTGAATTCCATATCGCTTTGCTAACTCATTTTTTGCCAATACAATTCCATGTCTATTTTCACTACTACCGCAAACCGCCATTGGAACACCGCTATATGAAGGATTTATCGATGTTTCTACAGATGCAAAAAAACTATTGCAATCACAGTGTATAATTACCTTATCGTTCACCCAACAAACCTCTTGTTACCTTGGCTTTTTTTAAAGTAAACCAAAATTCAGTGCTTTCACCTTCAATAGATTCAACGTGTATTTCCTGGTTATGTGCTTCAACAATCGTTTTGCATATATACAAACCAAGTCCCACGCCTGTTTTATCGAGTCCGCGGCTTTTATCTGTTTTGTAAAAACGCTCAAATATCATTCTGTAATCTTCTTTTGATATACTCTGCCCTTCATCAAATACCGAAATTTTTACATTTTTAGAATCATACGATGAAATGTTAATTATAAATTTACCACCGTCACGCGCAAATTTAATTGCATTATGACACAAATTGTATATTACTTGATGAATTGCATCCTTATCTGCATTAACCAATATTTCATCCGTTTCGGTTTCAAAAGATACATCGAGGTTTTTCTCATCTATACTCTTCTCAAAAGAAATTAAAATAATTCTTGCAACTTCCGCAACATCGAAATCGGTGAAATTCATTTTTCTATCGCCTGATTCAAGTCTGGAAACGTCCAGTATTTGTGATACAAGACGTGACAAACGATGTATCTCCGATGATATGAGCTGTAAATAATACTCTTGTTTTTCAGGCGGTATAGCTCCCGACATAATTCCGTCAATAAATCCTGCAATAGTGGTCATAGGCGTTCTTAAGTCGTGAGATACGCTTGCAAGGAATGAATTTCGCATTTTTTCAAGATTCGCCAATGAATCCGCCATATTATTAAATGCTATTGAAAGCTCTGCAATCTCGTCATTTCCATAAACAGTAACTCTGGTATCAAAATCACCTTTTCCGAATCGCTTTACAGCGGTAGTCATATTCCTGAGAGGATTCATTATTCGTTCTGTAATGAAATATACCGCAATAAGAGCCGCAAGCATAACCCATACCGAGCTATTGATAACTGCTTGTCTTGTAGTTTTAATAAAATTATCTTCAACAGCGGTAGAATATATAGATACTACGTATCCACGCAATTCTCCAAATGTTTCTATATCTTTGGCACAAACTATCGAACGTTCTTCGAGCAACCCTGCAAGAAAGCCACGATGAAGCAAAACTACATTTTCTTCAGAGATTTCGCTTTCTTCAAAAACAGAAACATCTACACTCCCCATATCTTCGGAAACGGTTGGTATACGTAAACCGTTTTCATCTCGTTCAGCACCCAAGGTAGAAAGCAAAATACTTCCGTCGGTTGATATTATAAGAATATCAATATCCTGCAAAATAAGCGGGGTTATAACCATGCTTGGAACACCGGAAGAAACATAGGATTCCAGTTGTTCAACGTTACTGCTCTCGATATGATATGCTATCGAAGAACTTGCAGTTGCAAGCTGAAGTTCTTTATCCTCAGTAGCATAATTACGAATCATTGATGTTATAATTCCGGATAGCAAGATAAATGAAATCAAAATAATTGCTATAAATGCAAGCATATATTTCGAAAAGGTGCTTTTAAACATTTTTCTATCCTTTCTCATCAATTTTCAAATAAATATGTAATACAACCGAAGTATAAAATGTAAAATGTTAACATGTATAGTATACTATATTCTAACACATTATGTCAAACATTTTTTCATATTTAGATTGACTAAATTTGAATTTTGTGTTAAAATATTTTATAAAATCAAATTCAGAACGAAAAAACGAGGAAAAACCAATGATTGTAACAAGATTTGCTCCAAGTCCTACCGGATATATGCATATAGGAAATCTTCGCACTGCTCTATACTCTTATCTGATAGCAAAGCATGAAAATGGCAAATTTATTCTCAGAATCGAAGACACGGATAGAGAACGCCTTGTAGAAGGTGCTACAGATATTATCAAATCCACTTTAAAAACAACCGGACTTACTTATGACGAGGGACCGGATGTCGGTGGCGAACACGGACCGTATGTTCAAAGCGAAAGAAAAGAAATCTATATGGAATATGCAAAGAAGCTTGTTGAGCTTGGTGCTGCATACTACTGTTTCTGCACAAAAGACAGACTTGAAAAGCTTCACGAAGAAGACGCTACCGGTGGTTATGACCGTCACTGCCGTAATCTTTCAAAAGAAGAAATAGAAAGGAATTTGGCAGACGGTGTTCCGTTCGTTATCAGACAAAAAATGCCGCTTGAAGGTACCACTTCCTATATTGATTCCGTTTACGGAGAAATTTCAACTGCAAATTCAGAGCTTCAAGATCAAATACTTATGAAGGCAGACGGATTCCCTACTTATAATTTTTGTCACGTTATCGATGACCATCTTATGGGAGTTACTCACGTTGTAAGAGGTTCAGAATATCTCACATCAACACCAAAATATGTTCTTTTGTATGATGCATTCGGATGGGAACGCCCTGTTTACGTTCACCTTCCCCTTCTTATGGGCAAAAATGCTGATGGCTCAGTATCAAAGCTTTCTAAAAGACATGGTGCTGTTTCATTCCAAGATCTCGTAATCGACGGCTATCTTCCGGAGGCAATCACCAATTATATTGCACTTTTAGGATGGTGCCCCAAAAACAGCGAAACTGAATTTTTCACTCTTGATGAACTTAAATCAGCTTTTACTCTTGATGGTGTTTCGAAATCACCCGCAGTATTTGATTTTGAAAAATTACTATGGTTTAACGGCGAATATATCCACAAACTCTCCTCAGAAGAGTTTAATTCGCTCATAGCTCCATTCATCAAAAGCGAAATCCCTTCAAATGTAAACAAAGATAAAATGATGGAGTTGCTCAGAACAAGAATTTCAAAACTTTCCGAAATAAACAAAAAAATGTCTTTCTTTATTTCTCTTCCGGAATATGACAAAGAACTTTTTCTCAACAAAAAGAATAAGCTAAACGATTTTGATTTTGTGAAGAATGTTCTTTGCGAAGCTATTGTAATACTTGAAAATATCGAAAGTTTTGATAATGATACGCTCTTTTCACAGCTTTCACCTCTCGCGGAAAAACTTAGCACTAAAGTGGGTGCTGTTATGTGGTGCGTTAGAATTGCAGTCTCGGGTATGTCCGCAACCCCCGGTGGTGCTACCGAAATTATGGAGGTTATTGGAAAAGAAGAAAGTATATCTCGCATTAAAAAAGCCATTTCAAAGCTCTAATATTTTCTTTATATTCTTTATAAAACGACCGCTAAACTACAGCGGTCGTTATTATTTTATATATTTTTAAATATTTTTTTGATTATGGCTATTGAATTAAATCCTTTGATATGATACAATAAAATGTAGTTGCAAATTAATTTTTAAGGAAGAAGAGGCAATTATATGGCTGCTGATATATCACAGCGTATCAGAAACATCTACATACGTCTTTCTAAAGGACACAAAAAAATAGCAAATGCTATTCTCTATAATTATGAAAAAACAGCTTATATGACAGCATCCAAGCTCGCAAGCTTTGTTGGTGTTTCCGAGTCAACCGTTGTTAGATTTGCAAGCGAATTAGGATATGAGGGATATGCTGAATTTCAGCGTGCCGCACAAGAACTTGTAAGAACAAAACTCACCCCCAATCAAAGAATTGAGCTTACAAAACAACTGATGCAAAAAGGCAATATAATCGAAAATGTTATGGAATCGGATATTACAAAAATTCGCCACACATTTGAGCAAATTGACCGTGATGCCTTTTACAATTCGGTTACATCTCTTTTAGAGGCAAAAAACATATACATTATGGGGGCACGAAGCTCCGAAACCCTTGCCCTTCTTTTAAAATATAATTTATCACTTATTTTTGATAATGTTAAATTCATTCAACCAAACTCTACCGCAGAGGTGTTTGAGCAGATGTTTTCTATCGGAGAAGGTGATGTTTTAGTTGCTTTTTCTTTCCCGAGATATTCTTCAAAGGTAGTAAGCGCGGTAAAATACGCAAAACAAAAAGCCGCAAAGGTCATCGTGTTCACAGACTCATCTATATCGCCTCTTGCCGAATATGCAACATATCTTCTTTTGGCTGAATCGGACATGGCATCATTTATGGATTCCTTAGTTGCTCCAATGAGTATTA
>CAYRJG010000101.1:0-7989 GCA_964424525.1 uncultured Ruminococcus sp. | reverse complement strand
CCTGACGCCGTGGGGCTGCTCAGGAATGGCGCCGGTGGAGGAGACGTAGACCATCTTCTCGCACTCGGGATGGTTCAGCACCTTGGTGATGATGTTCCGGGTGCCGCCAACGTTGACAGCCATCAGCTTTTCGGAATAGTTGGGATTGACGGTGACCATGGAAGCACAGTGGATCATCACAGAGGTACAGCCCTCGGGAACGGTGAAGAAAGGCTCCAGAGAAGCGGCATCGGTCAGGTCGCCCAGGACCACTTCCACTTCCTCGGGGATAAACTTCACAGACTTGTCATTGGGAAGCACCAGAGCGCGGACCTTACAGCCGGCTTCCAGCAGCTGCATGCAGATATTGGTACCCAGGAAACCGGCAGCACCGGTCAGCAGATAATAGCGGTTGTTGTTCATATGTCAGCACACTCCAAAAATTGATTTATTGTATGGCTGTATTATAGGAAAGCGTTATTTTCGGTTTGTTTGATTTATGTTTCTGAAATACTAAAAGAGAGGTTTGCATAACACAAACCTCTCTTCAGACTGTCAAAAAAGTCTCAAACGATACATGTCATTGCGAACCGGTACGCTGCCGGCAATGACATTTTTACGATGGCTGCTTTTTCTTATTTCAGCAGTTCTTCCGATAGCCGCAGGATCTCCGGAGCGATCTTTTCCCGCTCTTTTTTGATCACCCTGTTAAAAATGGGATACGCCAGCGCCACCTGGACCATACCGATCAGCCCCAGCGCAATGCCGAGCGCCATGGCAAAGCTCCCCAGTGCCGCACCCAGATCCGTCATGCACAGGCTCATGCCCGTGCCCAGGAGCAGCGCTCCGATAACACCGATCGCAATGGAGGCTGCCTGGGCCTTCTGGGTCGGGATGCTGTGGAGCCGCCGCAGCTGCTCCATTTTGTCTTCCTCCCGGGGAAGGTATTTTTTACGGATCTCTTCCACTTCCTTCTGCTGCTGGGCAGAGTAGGTAAATTCAAAGGAATTATGCTCCATGCTCTTTCTCCTGTAATACTTTGATTTCCCGGTTTCCCCGGCGGATCATGTAGATGCCGATGCTGACGATCAGCAGGCAGACTGCGCAGCCAGTCAGAATGTTCATCAGATGCTCCCAGGACTCGCCCGTACCAAAGGTATGGAACATGCTGGCCTGAAGCGAAAAGATGGAAAAGAACGCCTGAGCCAGCTTCAGCATCCGGACCGAGGAATCCACAGGGCGCAGATGCTTTCTGTCCTTTGCAATGCTGATGAAGCTGCTGATGATCTTATAAAATGCAAAGAATGCCGTGGTAATGACCTGGATCTGCCCCTGCTCCACTGCCCGGTTCCAGTTGACCATCTGAAATACGATGCCAACCAGGGTCAAATGCATCAGCAGGACCAGCACACCGCAGAAGCGGTAGGACCGCCACTGCTGCACCAGGGTTTTGGCATGCTTTCTGCGCAGGATCTGAAACAGCTGGATCAGTGACTGGGTGATATTGTAGATACCGTCACAGCCGATCCAGGCAGAGCCCAGGAGCACACCGGAAACGATCTTGAAGCTGCCATAGGCGAAGTTGATGATCTGATCCTGATAAAGGCCCAGCTGAAAGCGAAGCTCTTTGTTGGCCAGGAAACCCCGCAGCTTTGGATGTCGGGAAATCCACTGTTTTCCCCCGCGAACCGCAGCCGGCAGCTTCACGCAAAGCGCCGCCAGAGCATAGGCAGACAGCGGATACAGGCAGTAGGCCGGAAGCTGTGCCTCCAGTCCATTGGCAAACACCCACAGCAGCCCTCCGCCGCAGGCAATGCTCAGCAGCACCACCAGGGGAAACGGAAGGCCAAAGATCACCTTCCACCCTGACCAGTGCAGGGTATTGCGCCAGGCCTTCCCCAGGGAAGCGGCTGTCACGCTCCAGCCCTTCCAGTGGAGGAAGCGTTCCCAACCTTTTTGGAAATCCGGTTTTTTCATATCTTTATCTCCTGAATCTTACCGTAAAGGTACTTCCCTGGCCATAGATGCTCTGGACACCGATCTCGCCATTGAGGATATCCACCACCCGTTTCACCAGCGCAAGGCCCAATCCGTTGCCCTGGGTCGCCCGGGAAGTGTCCCCCTGATAGAATTTCTCAAATATATGCTGGCCCACCTCCGGTTTGATGCCGCAGCCGGTATCACTGACAGATACCGCGACCAGATCGCCCTCCGTTTTCAGGCTCACGCCGATGGTGCCCCCATCCGGGGTGAATTTTACCGCATTGGAGATCAGATTGTTCCATACCAGGCTCAGCAGCTCTGCATCGGAACGGATCTGGACATCGTCCTCCATATCCGTCTCAATGTTCATGTCCTTAGCTTCCCAGATGTCTTCAAATTGCAGCAGACATTCGCACAGCTGCTCACCCAGGTCGTATTCATCCAGCTGGGGGAAGATCTGCTGGTTTTCCAGTTTGTTCAGCTTTAAGATGTTGGTGATCAGCTGGGCCAGCCGCCGGGAGGATTCGGAGATCGCCTTGGCATAGTCGTTTTTCTCCGCATCCGTCAGGCCGGGCCGCTGGAGCATGGTGGCGTAATTGCCGATCACCGCCAGGGGGGTCTTCAGCTCATGGGAGACATTGGCGATAAAATCTGTCCGCAGGGTCTCCGTTCCCGCCAGTTCTTCCGTCATTTTGTTGAAGCAATGGATGATCTCATTGAAGCCGGTCTCCCCCGCAAAATCCCTCACCGGCTTAACACGGACAGAGAAATCCCCCTGCATGATCTTCTCCGAGGCTTCTAGGATCCGTTTTACCGGTTTGTCCACCATCTGTCTGCGGCGAAAATAATCAAAGGTACCGGCAGCCAGGGTGATCAGAAGTACATTGCCAAAGGTCAATTTGGCGGCATCACCGATATTATCCTTTGTAAATTCCAGGCCCATGGTATCGGCAAGGGTCTGCACGAACAGCATCATGCAGCAGGAAACCACAAATGCCACCATCAGAAAGAATACGATATAATTGTCAACCACCCGCAGGATCTGCCTGAATTGGGGTTTTCTCATTTGATCACCGCCTTATATCCCAGACCGTGGACGGTCTTGATCTCAAAATCCTCGCATTCCGAGAGCTTGCTGCGCAGCTTCGTCATATACACATCCACCGCCCGGGGCGCGGTGTCGGTGTCGGCATCCCAGAATTCGTCCATCAGCTGCTGCCGGGTGAAGGTCTTTTTCGGGTAGGACAGGAGCTTATAGAGGATGTTGAACTCCCGGTTGGTCAGGTTGCTCTCTTCCTGTCCCAATATGGCGATCCGCTCATCCATATCCATAGAAAAGCTGCCCACCTCCAGTTTGCGGGAGGATGCGATCTTGGCCCGGCGCAGCAGCGCACCGATCCGCAGGAACAGCTCATCCAGGTCAATGGGCTTGACCATATAATCGTCCACACCGATCCGGTAGCCCCGCTGTTTGGAGGCAAAATCATCCCGGGCTGTCATGAACAGGATGGGGATATTTTCATTCAGGGAACGGACCGTCCTGGCAAATTCAAACCCGTCAATGCCCGGCATCATGATGTCGGACACGATGAGGTCGAACACCATATCGTACATGGCATCGTAGGCCTCCCCTGCGCTGAGGCAGCCGGTGGCCTTGTAGCCGCTGGAATTCAGAAATGTGCAGACCGTGCGGTTCAGATCCCGATCATCTTCTACCACCAGAATATGGAACATAGCAGTTTCCTCCAGGAATACAAATTATTTATATTCAGTATATCACATAAATGTTAACGTTTTGTTTGTATTTGTCTTTGTATCAAAAAATACGAAGCGTATCCCTTCCGGAACACACTTCGTATCTGTCAGATTTCTTTCTTTTCCCGCTGGGCATAGCCGGCGAAGATCATGCTGAAGGTCAGCACCATCACCAGCACGCAGAAGCCGCAGGCCAGCATCGGGATTATTTTCACGGCGGCCGTCTTCACGAAGCCGGAGGCCATCATCATGAAAAACAGCAGGGCATTGGTCAGGATCAGTCCGGGGATCATCCGCTGCATGGGATCTAATTCCCGGCATACGGGGATCACAGAGGAAATGAACACCACGTCCGCAGCAATGGCAAGGAACAGCATGTCCGTGAAATGAGGATTGGAAACGTAATTGGGATTGAACTGCTGTCCTGCCCAGGTCAGCAGCAGGATCCAGCCCAGATACAGCGCCATCAGGATCAGATTCAGAATGTAACTGCTGACCACATCCTGAACAGCTGGCACATCCTCCGCCACAGGGAAATTCCGGAACTGGCAGATGAAGGGTACAATGGCCGCGCAGACACCCACCAATTGGATGGAATCGCCGGAGCTTATGGTACGGTAAGATGCCAGGACCAGCAGGATCAGGGATGGAATGGTAAACCGGAATCTTCGGAATTTCCGGATGATCAGAGCGGGCATTTGTATTTCCTCCTGTTTCTGGGATAGATACATGATACGATCATTGCTCTCCAAAAGCAAGTTCCTCCGTCAGGCGCAGGATCTCCGGAGCGATTTTTTCCCGGTCCTGCCTGACGATGCGGTTATAAATGGGGTAGGTTGCCGCCACACCACCAAGACCGATGCAGCCGATCACGATGCCCGTCAGGAACAGCTTGCCGGCCCACACCATGCAGCAGCTCATACCCAGCCCCAAAAGAAGGGCATACACGATACCATGGACCAGCGAGACCGCCACGCCCCGCTTGGTGGCACCTGCATCCAATGCCCGCAGCTGATCCAGCTTCGTTGCTTCCTTGGGCAGGTATTTTGACCGGATCTGCTGGATCTCTCTTTGCTGGGCAGCGGAGTAGGTATATTCAAAAATTTCTTTCTCAGCCAAGGGTCCTTACTCCAATCCGTTACTTCAGGCCCAGGAACATGGGGATCAGCATCAGCAGCAGGACGATGCCCAGAATGCCCACCACGATGCCGGGGATCATCAGATTCCACACCATGATCATACACATGCCGACACCGAGAACCAGCGCAGCGAATACGCCGTACAAGACCTTGCCGGCAATTTTCCAGTCGATCTTGATCTTCCGGCCGGAGCGGAGCCAGGCGACTGCACCTTGAGCCAGCAGGCTGACAGCGCCGATGGCGGTACAGACAACGCCCACCTTGAAGGCATTCCATTCCGGCAGCAGGCACATGCACATGCCCAGGGCAAACAGCAGGCCGCCGATGGTGCCAACAATCAGATTCACAAATGTAGTTTTCTTCATGTTCTGTATTCCCCTGAATCAGCTGCGCTTGCCTGCGTTGCGGCTGGCCTCCAGGCTTGCTTCGATCCTGGCCTTCTGGGCAGCTTCCCGGGCCTCGGCACCTGCCTTCATCTTCTCTTCACGCTCTTTTTGGTTCTCTGCCATACGGGTCTTGGCATTCTCCACGGACTCACCATCTCTGGTCAGGAACTTGCCCACAAACTTGTCGGTCATTTTGTTAAAGCCGCCTACGACCCCGTTCTCCACCTTCTTGTAGCCTTCCACGACCTTCTCAGCCACACCGCCGGTCTTCGGGCTGCCATCCTCGGTCATAAAAGCACCGGTAAACTTGTCTTCCATCTTCTTATAGCCTTCCACCACACCGGCCTCGATCTTCTTATAGCCGGTGACAACGCCGTCTTCGATCTGCTTGTAGCCGGTCACGACACCCTCTTCGATTTTTTCATAGCCCTCGGTGATGCCGTCCACGATCTTCTCGTTTACTTCCTTGAAATCAGACATATTTGTTATCTCCTTTGGATTCGTTTCATTTGATGGCATCATTCTACTGCCCCGTTGCTTCCAAAATGCTTATGTTATTTTTCTAAAATATTAAATAATACAAAATCGGAAATTATTTTCTTACCAACATTTTTTCAGTCATGCTATAATGGAGCCAGGAAACAGAAAGGCGGTTTTCATATGAGTAAAGAACGCACTATGCATCGGTATCCTTATCTGATCGGACTGCTCGGTTTTGGCATCCTCACAGGAATTGTCCAGATCCTGGCGATCCTGGATTGCTTTTTCCCGCTGATCGAATATGCCACGGATGCGGTCAGCAGTGTGATGTCCACCTGCTCGGAGGTGCTGGCAGGTCTTTACGGTATCACGCTGACGGGTTATATCTTCTTTGCGGACCGGTTCAAGGATACTTCTCAGGAAGATGAGAGCCTTTATGATGCCGTTCAGGCGCTTCTGATCCGCTACAATCATCTGGCAGGCTTCATCTCCCTGATGTGCCTTGTATGCACGGCCATGGCAGAGGGCATTGTGCTTTACGGCGCAAATACCCTGCTTTCGGAGGGCCTGCACCGGTTCTGGATCAATGAGACCCTGCTGCTGAGCTTCAGTACCTTCAATCTGATCCTGTACTTTGTGATCAGTGTGCTGGATCCCCATAAAGTCAAGCGGATCAGCAGCCAGAAGAAGGCAAAGATCAGCGAGGATACTGCCACCGGCGATGTTACGGAATTCATGACAGTCTGGGGAGAGATCGAGGATAACCTGCTGGCCCTCCGGGAGGAGCTGATCAGCCAAATGCGCTTCATCCCCGGTGCCAATACCAAGGGAAGGCCGCAGATGGTGCAGACCCTGGAGATCCTGCGCAACTATGGCCGCATCAACATGAACCTCTGGCGGAAGCTGGACAAGCTGCGCCAATATCATAATCTCAGCCTTCACGATGTGAATATGGGCGTATCCCAGGAAATGTGTGAACTGGCCAAAAATGTTCTGACCGAGCTGGAGAATAAAAAATGAAAACCGCAGCAGGCACTCCCAAAACGAGACAGGAGTGCCTGCTGTTATTTTTTCCGCCTTCTGATAAAAGCATGTCAGCAGGAACCAGCCCTCACCGTATTGGTTGCCCATGGACAGGAAGGGCTTGGTCTGCTCCGCGATCTGCTCAATGGGCATGGGCCTTGTCTGGGATAATCTCATCGGCAATGCCATCAAATTTGATCCCCCTGCGGCTGACCCAGGATCGGAAAACGATCCAATTCTGCATCGATGACAGCGGTCCGGGCTTACGAGAAGAGGCCAGAAGCATATCTACTACAAATTCTTTCAGGCAGAAAACCTGCCCGGCTGCTGCCGCTTCTGCTTCACCCTGCGAAAAATACACAGGCGGTAACTGCAAAAGACAGTTACCGCTTGTCTTATTTATAAACATCACAGTTTTCATACTCTGAAAGACTGTTTTTTCCTCCGCGAGGTATAGAAAAGACCCCGAACCAATGGTTCGGGGTCTGATTGTCTCTCTGCGTGATGGATAACGCAGATCGCATCATGGACGCGATCGGTTATTGCATCAAAACAGCGCTGTTATGATCAATTAGCCCTTGATAGCAGCCTGTGCAGTAAGGTAAATACATGGGGGTTATTTATATGCTGTTGGTTATTTGCTGTGGGGTGTGTATGTAACGAGGAAATCTTCTCGATTTCCTCCAGTTTGATGACGCAGTCTTTCTTTCTGCCCTCAGCAGAAAAGGCTGCGCGGGCTTTTGCGGTGCCACTGAGATTGAGATACCAGTCATAGGTGGAATCCGATGTGGGTGTTACCCTATATACAAATTGGTTGATGATGTCGTGGCTGACGGTGCTGTTGCTGAAGTCGATCATGGAATTGAGTGCTGCAATGATTTTGTCCAACTGCAAGCCCTTGGGTGTGGCTTCTGTTGCAGGTACTTCCTCCAACAATTTTTGCAGGCTCCGGATCTGCTCGTCAATAGGGGGTCGCATAGCTTGGTATTCTTCCTTGGTGATTTCCCCGTCAGCACGCATGGCAATCAGATTTTGAAGTCTGACTGTTGCCTTATCCAGTTTGGCCTGAATGCTTGCTGTATCTGCCAAACCATCATTTGTCCGCTCATCTCTGTAATACCGCTTGATCAGCTCGATTGCCTGCAACACAGATTCTTTGCGGTCTTTCCAGAGATATTCCAGAGCCGCTTTTGCCATGAAGTCCAGCTTCCAGTCTGCAACCATCCGAATATCACAGAATCCTT
>CAYRJG010000100.1:0-8010 GCA_964424525.1 uncultured Ruminococcus sp. | reverse complement strand
TGCGGCGTTGCAAATCAGCAGTGCGAAAACAATAAGTAATTTGCTTTCGACATAAGGGGCTGCCGCTCATGTAGTGGGCAGCCCCTTATTATCTCGTTTTATCTGTTTTTTAAGTAATTCTTCCAAAATCCAAGGAGTAACGAATGGTTCATCAGTATAAATTAAACGGATACAATATAGTTCTTGATACAGTGAGTGGCTCGGTGCATACGGTAGATGATGTCGCATATGACATTATCGGAATGTATGAGAGTCATACAAGTGATGAGATAGTAAATGTAATACTTGAAAGATATTCTCATCTTCCCGACGTTACGCGTGATGATATTCTTGATTGTATTTCGGATATAGCCGCGCTTAAAGAGGCGGGAAAGCTTTTCAGCGTTGATAAATACGAATCCCTTGCTAAAAACTACAAGAATAACAGTAAGGTCGTAAAGGCTCTTTGCCTTCACGTTGCACATACATGTAACCTTAATTGCTCATATTGCTTTGCAAGCCAAGGTAAATATCACGGTGATCGCGCGCTTATGACATTTGAGGTTGGTAAGGCGGCATTCGATTTTCTTATCAAAAATTCGGGAAGCAGACGTAACCTTGAGGTGGATTTTTTTGGCGGCGAGCCTTCTCTTAATTTCGATGTAGTAAAGCAGCTCGTCGAATATGCACGAGAGATAGAAGGAAAATATAATAAGAATTTCAGATTCACATATACCACAAACGGTATGATCCTTACCGATGAAATGATAGATTTTATCAATAAGGAAATGCATAATGTAGTTCTTTCGCTTGACGGAAGGCGAGAGGTGAATGACCATTTTCGCCGCGACTATTCAGGGCGCGGAAGCTATGATACCATCGTTCCTAATTTTAAACGTTTGGTGGAGAGCAGAGGCGGTAAGGGTTACTACGTTAGAGGCACGTATACACACAATAACGTTGATTTTACTAACGATATTTTTCACATGGCAGACCTCGGATTTACCGAGTTGAGTATGGAACCCGTTGTTTGCCCTCCCGGTGACCCCTACGCTCTTACAGAAGAAGATCTTCCAAAGCTTTTTGAGCAGTATGAAATACTTGCACACGAGATGATCAAGCGCAAAAAGGAGGGCAGAGGATTTACCTTCTACCACTATATGCTTGACTTGAAGCACGGTCCTTGTATATATAAGCGAATAACAGGATGTGGTTCGGGAACCGAATATATGGCGGTCACTCCTTGGGGTGAGCTTTATCCATGCCATCAGTTTGTAGGTGATCCCAAATATAGCCTTGGCAACGTATGGGACGGTGTAAAAAATATCGATGTTCAGGACGAATTCCGTGTATGTAATGCCTATGCAAGAGAGGAGTGCCGTGATTGTTGGGCTCAGCTTTATTGCTCGGGCGGATGTGCCGCAAACTCCTATCACGCAACCGGAAGCATCGGTGGTGTATACAAATACGGATGCGAGCTTTTCAAAAAGCGCATTGAATGTGCTGTTATGATTCAGGTTGCCGAAGCCGAAAATGAAGAAAAATGAAAACACCTATATACGACTTTTTAAAAAATTACTCGAATAGTAATACCTCAAGGCTACATATGCCGGGGCATAAGGGAAGAGGATTGCTTGGTGTTGAATCGCTTGACCTTACCGAGATTTCGGGCGCCGACTCGCTTTACTCGGCAAACGGAATAATATACGAGAGCGAAAAAAATGCTGCGTCTCTTTTTGGCAGCGCACACAGCTTTTATTCTACCGAAGGCTCTACGCTTGCTATAAAAGCTATGCTCGCTCTTGTTACAAGCGAAAGAGATGGTGGGGCGAGAAATACAGTTCTTGCGGGAAGAAATGCACATAAAGCCTTTATTCTTGCCGCCGCACTTCTTGATTTTGATGTTTCATGGATGTACGGAAGCTCCGAGCATCCCTGTGAGTGTATAATAACTCCGAATGAGGTTGAGACGGCTATTTGCGAAATGAATGTGCCACCCAAAGCCGTGTATATCACATCTCCCGACTATCTTGGAAGAGTTGCGGATATTGCGGGTATTGCGAATGTTTGCAAAAAATATTCCATACCATTGCTTGTTGATAACGCACACGGAGCTTACCTTAAATTCCTTTCTCCATCCTGCCACCCAATAGATCTTGGTGCGGCTATGTGTTGTGATTCCGCGCATAAAACTCTCCCGGTGCTTACAGGCGGTGCATATCTTCATATATCGAGTGATTACAGCGATAAATATCTTGCATCCGCAAGAAGCAGAATGGCAATTTTCGCTTCAACAAGTCCCTCGTATTTGACTCTTGCATCACTCGACCTATGTAATGATTACATAGAAAATAAATATCCCAATCGTCTTGCTAAAAGTATAGAAAAAATAGAAAAACTGAAGGCAGACCTTTCTAAAATTGGATTTACACCCGAAAAAACCGAGCCGCAAAAGCTCGTTATTTCCGCAATCCGATTCGGTTATACGGGGGGCGAGCTTTCGGATGTTCTTCGTGAATTTAAGATAGAGCCGGAATTTTCGGATAGAGAGTATATCGTTTTGATGTTTACTCCCGAAAATGACGATGCCGATTATGAACGCATATTTTCTGCGTTTTCTTCACTTAAGATTAAGCCGGCTCTTTCCGAGTGCGGATATAAATTCAAAAAATGCAAAAAGAAAGCACTCCTTTCTATTAGGGAAGCTGTGTTTTCACAAAGCGAGCGTGTCAAATCCTGTGATGCAGTCGGCAGAATTGCCGCATCGCCTTCTGTTTCTTGTCCTCCCGCTGTTCCTATTGTAATAAGCGGTGAGGTAATTGAAACTATCGATACAGAGCTTCTTGATTATTACGGTATAGACTTTGTTGAGGTTGTAAAATAAAGCTTTAAAGGATTATTATTTATGAAAATATTTGATATGCATATCCATTCCTTTAACCGCCCGGCTGATAACAAAAGTTTGCTTTCCAATATGGAAAGGGCGAGTGTTTTTGGTGGATGCGTTTTTTCGAACTGGCCAATAGAGGCGAACCGAGATGTAGGAACATCGTTTGATGAAAGACTTAATGAGGTGCTTTCAATATCCGAAGGGACAGACGGCAGAATCATTCCCGTTTTGTGGATACATCCTTATGAAGAGGATATAATTAAAAAGGTCCATATTGCAAAAGAACGCGGAATAGCCGCATTCAAAATAATTTGCACCGATTTCTATGTTTATGAAGAGCCCGTTCTCGCTCTTCTTCGTGAGATTGCAAGCCTTGATCTACCGGTAATATTCCATTCCGGAATACTTTGGGACGGTGCGGTTTCATCCGCATATAACCGCCCTCTTAACTGGGAAGCGCTTCTCCCGATAGAAGGACTCAGGTTTTCAATGGGGCACTGTTCCTGGCCGTGGATAGATGAGTGCATAGCACTTTACGGAAAATTTCTCAATGCTAAAACCGTTCGTGGCGGTGCGGAAATGTTTTTTGACATAACTCCCGGCACTCCCGAAATGTATAGAAAAGAGCTTCTCACAAAGCTTTACACCCTCGGATATGATGTTGGCGATAATATAATGTTTGGAACAGATACGAGTGCTGATGCCTATAATTCCGATTGGGCAGTAGAGTGGCTCAACCGCGACGGTAGGATTCTTGACGAGCTTGGTGTAAGCAAAAAATACAGAGAAAAGCTTTATCACGACAACCTTTTCCGTTTTCTTGGAAAGAGTTCCGAAAAGCATATTCAAAATAGTCCCGTTTGTGATGATGCACGTAAGTGGAGTGCTACTTCGCCCGAAACTAAAGAGGTAATCGCGAAATGGTATAAAAAGCTTCCTTTCCCGATTGATTATAGAGATGCCTTTATGGCAGCACTTTCCGAAATAGATATCTCGGATGCGATAGATATTGAAACTATTGATAAGTCAAATGAAAACGGGAAGCGCAATCTTCTTTCATATCTTTACCTTGCAGAAAAGCTCGGCGAGCGCTATCGCGAGCGCGGAATTCCCGAAGAAATTCTTGTAGACACAATGACAGATATAGTTCGTTGGACCGATGTTTGGACGGATATAAAGGGCGAGCTTTGGCTTGGAGAGCTCAATTGGCTGTCAAGGCATCTTGGAATGCGGCTTTTCGCAATAGGAAGGCTTCAATTCTGCTTCGGTAATGCGGAAATGGATATTCCTGCAAAAAACATATCCAAGGGCGACCCTATAATCGAAATACATATACCTGCGGCAGGACCTCTTACCGAGGATGCTTGCAGAGATTCGATTGCAAAAGCTCGCGAATTTTTCGCAAAGTATTATCCCGAGTACGAGTATAAAGCATTTACGTGTCATTCCTGGCTTCTCGACAGAACGCTCGAAAAGGTTCTTCCGGAAAACAGTAATATCCTCAAATTTGCAGATATGTTTGAAATACATAGGGATGATGATTCCTATGCCCTTATACGATATATCTTCAAATGGACCACGAACTCTCGAAATATAAAGGATGCATATCCTGTGACCTCACTTGCGAAAAGAGTGCGCGATGAGGTTCTCTCAGGCACGGTATTCCATGAATCTTACGGAACTATCGATCGCTGAAAATGTTAATATCTGTCTTTTAGAAAATAGGGAATAGTATATTAATAAAAAACGATTGACGAAAAATACTAATACAAAACCCAAAGGACCGAGAGGGATGTGCTCCCACTCGGTCCTTTGGGTTTTGTAAAATTTATCAATGAATAGTATCAGCCTTTTTTTGATATATTATAATCTGCCGCATTTATTGTAATAGTAGCCATTACGCATTCTTCAAGTCCCTTTGTTGAGTGCTGGGTGGTGAATTCAAAATCGCCTATAGAAGATGTGCCCCATTTGATGCTTCCGTCGGAATATCTGACTACGTTATTGGCGTTGATTGTAAACCATGCGGTACCCGTTCCGGTTATGTCGCTATATTTACTAATCCAAGAATAATTGATTTTGTATACGAATGATACGCCGTTGAAAGGTTTTTTGCCTAACGAAAAAAGATTTGTCTTTGTGAGCTTGAGCGAGGAAAAATGAGTTTCCTTTAAAACAATGCTATCGCAAGCTGAAAATGTTGCTACAGCCATTGTATTATGTTCAATGTCAAAGCTTGACATTGAAAAAAGATAGTTTGTATTTCCTGCTGTTGCAATAACTTTTCCTTTTTCCGCTTCTATAAATGAAGTCAGCTCCTTCTTTATTTCGGCTATTTCTTTATTTGTAATAGAAGTGATATATTCGGGTTGATTCTTTACGGAATAGGTATACTCGGTTGATTTTAGTGTATAGCAATTCTTTAATTCGCCCTCATTATTAAGCTTTGCGGTAATTGTGGCGCTTTCTCCGTTTGCATATTCTTGTTTATCTACAGTGTATTCAACGTAAAGCTGAGCGTCTCTGTCACAGTTTTGATTATTAACGGTGATTTTGCAATATGGCGAAATACCGCTAACAGAGAAGGATATGCCTTTGAATGCATCAAGCTCTATGAGCTCCGGCTCTTTTTCGTTTGGTTCCGGATGCGCGTCCTTATAGTATCTTTTTCCGTTATATTTTATGTATTCGTCATCATCGTCTTTTTTGATCGTTACGTCTGTTGTATCTCCGTAAAAATCAGTAAAAATGAAATCTATATTTTCAATATAAGTCCATTTTCCCAGTCCGTATTCTCCTTCACATTTGTAAGTACCGTTATCGTATACTTTTATGCTTTTACCGTTAGAATTGAACCATTCTCCGCAGATTGAATTATCATTTGCGGCTTCACTTTTCTCTTCATCGTCAGTAGAACAAGAAATTGTTGCTACTATAGATAAGCATACAAGCATTGTTGCAATTATTGCTTTGCAAATTGTTTTGATTTTTTTGAATTTCATACTTTCTCCTTTCGTGACATTTAGTGAATGTCAAAAATGAGGAGAAGCGGAAATGTTTATAAACAAAACCGTAGATGGGAAAAACAATATATGTGGAGTGAATATTGCTAAGCGAAGAAAAGAATTAAAAATATCCCAAAGAGAGCTCGCGGACAGATTGCAAATCGCAGGATTGGATGTAGATAAAAATGCTATTCAAAGGATGGAATCCGGTCAGCGATTTATTACCGATATAGAGATATCATATATTTCATCGGTTTTGGGGATAAGCCTTGCAGAGCTCTTTGCGGTAAATAAGTAACCAACAAAAAAGAGCACTTGCTTACACAAGTGCAAATTTAACCGAGGAAACGGTGGGTACGGTGGTTGCAAGGCAACCGTCAAGATTGCAGAGGCGGAAAGAGCAGAGAAGTTCATAAGCTGAAAAGAACAAAGTGAGCTTGCAATCTTGAAGGATTCTCCCCGAGCCACTTCACACACCAACAAAAAGAGCACTTGCTTACACAAGTGCAAATTAAACCGAGGAAACGGTGGGTCTGGTGGTTGCAAAGCAACCGTCAAGATTGCGAGAGAGGAAGAGTATAGAGTTCGTAGGCTGAAAAGAACAAAGTGAGCTTGCAATCTTGAAGAGTTCGCCCCGTACCGCTTCGCACACCAACAAAAAGAGCACTTGCTTACACAAGTGCTCTTTTTGTTGGTGCGGGAAACGGGGGTCGAACCCGTACGGTAAAACCACACGCCCCTCAAACGTGCGCGTCTGCCAATTCCGCCACTCCCGCAACGGCTTTTCTATTATACAACATCTTTTTTTATTTGTCAAGAGGTTTTTTAAACTTTTTTAAAAATATTTTTTGAGTACTCCTTGACAATTTGATTATTTATATATATAATCTTATAATGTTTGAAGTATGACGATAGAAAATTGTATCGAATCAAATATTTACTGTGTAGAAAATAAATTTTAAGGGTGAAAAAATGATAATAAGAAAAACAACTTATGCCGATGTTGATACCGTTAGTGAGATTTATGAAAACGCAAAAGCCTTTATGAGAGCGAACGGAAATCACGAACAATGGAATCTTGGTTACCCTAACAGAGATTCGGTTATCAGGGATATAGAGGAAGGCGTTGGATACGTTTGTGAGGAAGATGGAGAGATTCTTGCTACCTTTATGTTTAAAATAGGCGAGGATAAAACATATAAAATCATGTACGAGGGCGAGTGGAAGAACGATGAGCCTTATGCCGCAGTTCATACGGTTGCCGTAAAGAAGCACGGTGCCGGAATCGTTGACTTTTGTCTTAACGAGTGCTTTAAAATGTATCCTAATCTGAAAATGGATACTCACCGTGATAATATACCTATGCAAAAGGTTCTCGCACGATGCGGTTTTGAATATTGCGGAATCATTCATATCGAAACAGGTGACGAGCGTCTTGCTTATCAAAAGACTGAGGGATCGCGTCATTTAGGCGTAACCGAATAAAAAACGGCAGAAGCATTGTCGAAAACAGTGCCTCTGCCATATTTTTATGTGATTTATAGGAATTAAGGTCGAAAACCTACGGTTTTCCTCTTTTTATCTCATCTTTTGAAAAATGACTGCATTTTTCCATGTGATATAACTCCGGATTCTCCAAAGCAAAAGACGAATGTTGTACTATCAAAAATAATCGAATATATAAACGAAAACTATAAAGAAGATTTTTCAATAGAAACACTATGCCACAAGTTTTTTATTTCAAAAAACACCCTATGCGCTCAATTTCATTTTCTTATGAATTGCTCGGCTACGCAATATCGCACTTTCGTGCGTATAAGTAAGGCAAAAGAACTGCTTGCTTCAACTTCAAAATCAATGGAAGTTATAGCAGAGGAGTGCGGTTTTTTCCTCGGCTAAATATTTTTGTTTGATATTCAAGAAAAATGTAGGCATAGCACCGTCTTATTACAGAAAAGCAAAATGATTTTTGTCAGCTACTCACTATTACTTATTACTTGCCAAAAATCGACAAGGGGATTTTAGTGAAAAGTGAAGAGGTAAGAGGTAAGAGGTAAGAGGTAAGAGGTAAAAAGTAAAAATCCCGCACTTGCGTGCAGGATTTTTTGGAGGCGACACGTCGCACCGGTCGCATAG
>CAYRJG010000099.1:0-8014 GCA_964424525.1 uncultured Ruminococcus sp. | reverse complement strand
CCTGCACCCGGCTCCTGCCCTGCTCTTATATAGGCGTGCTCGTCACGCACCTCGACGGTAACGGTGACGTCGGGGTTATGCACGTCTACCTTGATTCCTCTCACGGTCGAGAGAACAACTCCGCCTATCTCTGCCGAGATTTCGGGAGATTTCAAGGGAAATTTCTTATCCGATCTTTTCGCATCCACCTTAAAGGTGCGCTTGCCTGCGAGCTTTTCGGGCAGATATTCCCTTGCGGTTGCAATTATGCTTTCCATATTCTTCTCGCACACGGCGGCACGGTTGACAGCGATAATGCCGAAGACGCGCTTGGCTTCGCCATACATTCCGTCCATATCGCAAAGCTCGTTTTTCGGCTCAACGTAGAGCGTGCTTTGCTTGAAATATATTTTAAACTCACCGTAGGGCGACGCTCTGCGGCGCAGCTCCTTTACAAGCTGGGATTCAAATGTCTGTCTGTTCGCGCCCTTGAGCACGATTTCTCCGTATTTACAGAGGATAACTTCGCTATTCATTCGTCGGGTTCCTTTGTGTTTATTGTAGTTATTGATGATTACATATTAGTATACAATATTTTTCTAAAAAAAGCAAGAGTTAATAAAAAGCGAGGATACTGCATAAAACAACATCCCCGCCTATATATACGAAATCAAATCAACTTTTCAAGCAATCTGCAAATTTTGGGGATATCCTCGGTAACCGTTTGATATACCACCCAAGATCAACCTCTCCGTATTCGTGGACTATTCTGTTTCTCATTCCTTTGATAGCACGCCAAGGAATTTCCGTGTGCTCATCTTTGATTTTTTGCGTCAGCTTGCCCGAATTTTCAGAGATCTGTATCAATCGAAACAATGCAGAGTCACAAAGAATTTCGTTCTCCCGAAGCTACTCTATCGTTATTCCGGCAGTCTTTTCCTCGATAAACCTTAGATCCTTGAGCATCTTATTTATATAATACGCGTCATTTTTAACATTATCCATATATCTTAACTCCGTATTTCAAAATTTCGTTTGTTAAGGCAAAATTATCCGCTATTTGCCTTTGATCAAGCAGGTCCACCTTCTTTTTCAGGCTCTCGCGAAGCTCTTCTAAAAGCCCGTAAAATTGGAGGCCCGAAACCGTTGTGCAAACGAGCAGGTCAACGTCACTTGTGGGAGTAGCCTTACCTTTTGCATAAGACCCGAATAAATAACAGTATTCAATGGAATAATTTTTGAAAATGCCGATACACACTTTTTTGATTTCGTCAACGGTCAGAATGCCGTTTTCTTCGTCGATATATCCGTAAGTGCGCAACTTTTCCATCATATACTCGTATTTAATACCCGTTTGCTTTGCGGGATCTGTTTCATAATTTGAATACGTTCTCAAAGGAACACCGACAAATTCTGCGGCTGTCCGCTGCGTGATTCCCTTGATTTTTCGCAATTCGCGTAATGTCATAATATCCCCCTTATTATTTTTACTATAAGATATTGTAACATAATCTTTTAATCTTTGAATTTATGCAATAGTTTTATGCAATTTTTGCATATTATTTTTCGATAAATGTGCAATTGTTGCATATTTTAGTTGCATATTTCGAGAAATCAAATGAATTTTTGCCGTAACTGCAAGCTCGCAAGGATTGTAATGCTTGTAATATACGGAGAAAATCAATCAAACTGCGAATTATAAAGAGTGCTGTAGAAGCCGCCGAGGGCGAGAAGCTCCTCGTGAGTGCCGCGCTCGGTTATCTCTCCGTTCTCTACAACGAGAATAAGGTCGGCATTCTTGATAGTGGAAAGGCGATGCGCAATAACGAATGAGGTTCTGCCCTTCATCAAATTTACCATAGCCTCTTGAATTTTTATCTCGGTGCGTGAGTCAACGTTTGAGGTTGCCTCATCAAGGATGAGCATAGGTGCATCCGAGAGGAGCGCGCGTGCTATGGTTATAAGCTGCTTTTGTCCCTTTGAGATATTGACTCCGTCATCGGTCAGGACGGTGTCGTAGCCGTCGGGCAGGCTTTCGATAAATCCGTCTATTTTCGCTGCACGGGCTGCCGCTTTGACCTCATCGAGGGTGGCATTTTCCTTTCCGTAGACAATATTATCGTATACCGTACCGTAGAAGAGCCAAGTATCCTGAAGTACCATTGTATAGGCGCGGCGAAGATCGGCACGCTTGATTTTATCGATGGGTGTACCGTCTAGGCGAATCTCGCCCGAGTTGACATCGTAAAAGCGCATAAGCAGATTTATGACCGTGGTTTTTCCTGCACCCGTCGGTCCGACTATGGCGATAGTTTTGCCGCTTTCGGCACGAATGCTTACATTCTTAAGAATCTGCTTTTCCTTTGTATATCCGAAATTGACGCCTTCAAAATCCACATCACCCAAAACCGATTTCGGGGTTATTGCATCCGGGGCATCCTCGGGCTCGGGATTTTCATCGATTATGCGGAAAACTCGCTCTGCGGCAGAGAATGCCGACTGAAATTCGTGCATAATGTTGGCAAACTCGTTGATAGGCCCTGCAAACTTTCTTGAATACTGAACGAACTTTGCAACACCGCCAAGGGTAATAAAGAAGAGCGTGCCCTCGGCTACCGTGCCATTCATTGAATACATATAGAGAATACCGCCAAGTATCGCAACGAGGGATATCGAAAGGTTATTGATAAACATAACCGAAGGGCCGAGCGTTCCGCCGTAGTATTCGGCGCGGTAATAGCTCTGCATAGCGTCCTCGTTTTTTTCGTTGAAGCGGCGCGAGATTTCTTCCTCTCTGCCGTATGCGCCGATAGTGCGGCATCCCGAAAGCATTTCCTCGGCATAGCCGTTGAGCTCTCCGAGCTTTCTCGACCTTTCGCGGAAGAGTGGGCGCACCTTCTTCGAGCGATAGCGCGTAAAGAGGATAGACGCGGGAACGGTGATGACGAAAACGAGTATCATCGGCTTTGATATGTTCCACATAAATACAAGCGAGCCGATAACCGTATAAAGGCTGGTCATAACCTGAACGAGGTCGTGAGAGAGAGATGCGTTTATCGTGTCTATATCATAGGATATATGGCTGATTATATCGCCTGTGGGGTGGGTGTCAAAGTATCCGATGGGGAGCGTGTTGAGTTTTTCGAAGACCTCGCGGCGCATTTTGACAACGATTCTCTGGGATAGGCGTATCATCAAAACCGCGAGAAAATAGGAAAGAACTGCCGCGCCTATATAGCATACGAGCATATAGGAAACGTTCTTCCAAACGAGCGCGAAATCGACACCGCCCTCACCGGAGAGCGCATCTATCGCGTTGCCCGAATATTCCGGACCGAGCAGGGCGAGCTGGTTTGAAAGAAGGGTGAAGATTATCGCCACAACGAACAGCGGCCACTCGCGCAAAACATATTTGCCAAGGCGAAGGAATATTCTGCGGCTTGTCTTACCGTCAAGCTTATTTTGACGCATTTTATTGGGATTCGATGCTAAACGTGGGTCCCGTGTGAAATTTCCTTTATTCAACGAAGGCACCTCCCATCTGCGAATCACTTATTTCGCGGTATTCGGTACAGGTTTTGAGAAGCTCTTCGTGCGTTCCCGCACCTATCACCCTGCCCTCTTCCAGAACAAGGATAAGGTCGCAGGACATAACCGAGCTTACTCTCTGTGCAACGGTTATAACCGTAACGTCCGAAAGTTGCTCGCGGAGCGCGCGGCGGAGTGCTGAATCGGTTTTATAGTCGAGAGCCGAGGATGAATCGTCAAGGATAAGTATTTCGGGATGCGCGGCAATAGCACGCGAAATAAGAAGCCTTTGCCTCTGACCGCCCGAGAGATTCGTTCCCTTAGGAGAGAGCATATACTCGTAGCCACCGTCAAGCTTTTCGATAAATTCCGCGGCTTGGGCGATTTTCGCGGCTCTTTCTACGTCCCCGTGTGAAATTTCTCTGCCAAATTTGATGTTTTCCGAAATGGTGTCGGCATATAGAAAATCGTTTTGCATAGCCGAGCCGAACATTGATGTAAGTCCCTCTCTTGAGTAGCTTGTGAGAGGCTTTCCGTCTATTTCTATTCTACCCTCGTTTGGCTCGTAAAAGCGCATAAGCAGCTTTATAAGAGTGCTTTTTCCGCTTCCGGTTGAGCCGATAATACCGAGCGAGCCTCCGCGCGGTATTTCAAAGGATACCGAATCAAGGTCGCGCCTTCGTCCGAGATAGGAGAAGGAAACGTTATCGAATTTGATATGCGCCGCCCGCTCTGCATTTTGCATTTGCGCGCCACATCTCTCACCGTTTTGCGTTTTGACCTCTGCATCCTCTTCTGTTATAAAGAATCTATCGGGAGTATCAAGCACCTCGGCAATTCTTTTTGAGGAAGCCGAACTTTTGGTATACATAACGAAGATACGCGAGAGCGTGAGCATAGCCATGGATATCTGGGTAAAATACTGCATAAAGGCTATTACGGTTTCGGGGTCTGACTGATGATTTGCGACACGGGACGCCGCCAAAGCCACAACAGCGGTAATTCCGCAGTTCATAAGAAGCGTCATCAATGGGTTGGTTACGCCCATTACCGTGCCTGCGTGCGCCTCATCGCGCGAAAGGTCGCGATTGACCTTATCATAGCGGCGGTTTTCGTAATCGTTCTTGGAGAGAGCTTTTATGACACGGATTCCCTGCGCGTCCTCGCGCACGACTCTTACCATTGAGTCAACCGATTTTTGTACTTTGGAATAAAGCGGTACTCCCTTGCGCGAAATAAAGAAAATAATAGCAAAGATAAAGGGTAGCATAGCTATCATAACGAGTGAAAGAAAGCTATCCATTATAAGCGTAATTGTGATACCGCCGATAAGAAGCATCGGGGCTCGCACGCCCATTCTCTGCATCATGTTGACGAAGGAATGAACGTTATATGTATCGCTTGTTATACGCGCTTCAAGCGAGGGAATAGTGAATTTATCGGCATCGCGCGCCGAGAGATATAGAGTTTTCCGAAAGAGGTCACGGCGCAGACTTATTGAAAAATCGCGCGAAACCTTTGCCGCCATACGGTTGGCTGTGATATTCATAAAACAGGCAAGAAGGGCGCAAAGCACCATAAGTCCGCCCCAGAGGAAGATTTTTGTGATATCTGCACTCGAAACGACGTTTTTCAAGATATGCGAGAGTATATACGGCAAGAGAAGCTCTATTACCGTTCCGAGAATCTTGATACTCAGCCCGAGCGCCATACGGCGACGGTAGGGCGATAGATATTTGAAGAGCAGCTTCATTTTCCACACGCCTCCTCACCTCGGACTATACTTTTCGCCCTTTCTTCCATTTTCTTTAGCACCGAGAGAAAGACAGAAAGCTCCTCTTGTGAGATACCTTCTTCGATAAGCGAATTCCACGTCCGCGTGATTTCGCGAAGGCGCGGAAGAAGCTGAAGCATCTTTTCGGTTGGATAGACGAGCAGAACGCGCCTATCTCCCTCCGCACTCCTGCGCTCAACGAAGCCGTGCTCCTCAAGATATCCGAGCGCACGGGCAACCGTGCTTTTATTTAACGAAAGCTCGCGCGATATCTCCTCTTGCGAGAGTCCGGGCCGCTTCGATATAGTAAAGACAAAGCTATAATGGCAAGGCGCGATCTCCTCGCACGGAGTATGATCGGCGCGATAGAGTGCCTGCGCGCGGCTTATCGCATTCATGCTTTTCATTATACTTGGCATTTTTCTGACTCTTTCCTTTCATATTTGTAAAAGCTCAAATTAATCATTAAAAACGATGATTTCCAAAAAGTTTTGCGGTTATGTGACTGCAATCAAATCGAAATTCTATTTAGAATTTCATCATCAAATCCTTGATTTGATGCCTGTTTTTTTATCAAAAACAGGTGATTTACGTAAAAAGATATCGAATAAAAACGAAATTCGTTTTTACTCGGCTGACATTCAGCCGCAAAAAGACACGAGGTCTTTTTGCAATCAATATCTTTATAATCGCAAAAACATTGATTTTTGAAAAGTTTTGCGGTTATGTCCGCAAAAACATTGATTTTTGAAAAGTTTTGCGATTATATCCGCAAAACTATTGACTTTTTGTTTTGAAATGTGTTAAAATAAGATTACGGAGGTGATTGATATGATATACAGACCGTTATACGTTGAAAAAATAATGGCATACACTGACGCACCGTTTATAAAAATACTGACGGGTGTGCGCCGTGCAGGAAAGTCAACCGTGCTGAAGATGATCATGGAAAAATTAAAGGTTGAGCGCGGCATTCCCGAAAGCCGAATTTTATCATACCGATTTGACTCTATGGAATACGCGGATGTGACCGCAAAGGAAATTTTTCTTGAATTGAAGTCGCATCTCGGCGGTGAAGAAAAAACCTATATCTTTCTTGACGAGGTACAAGAAATTGACAATTGGGAAAGAATAGTAAATTCGCTTTTCTCTGACTATAACGTAGATATTTACATCACCGGCTCAAACTCGCGAATGATGTCATCAGAGATATCTACCTACCTTACGGGAAGATACGTTTCATTTCATATATATACTCTTTCTTTTAAAGAGTATTTAATGTTCAAGAGTACTTGGTGCGATGTAGGTTCTTTGCGCGAGGAGCTTGAAAATTATATCAAGCTCGGCGGCTTTCCTGCCACGCATTTACAGGAATACAGCACGGATGAAATATATACTATCGTGCGCGATATTTACAATTCAACGGTTTTCTCGGATATAGTAAAGCGCAATCAAGTGCGCAAGGTTGACCAGCTTGAGCGCGTGGTGAAATATGCTTTTGACAACATTGGCAATACGTTTTCCGCAAAATCGGTTTCCGACTATCTGAAATCCGAAAAAAGATCTCTCGATAACGAAACCGTTTACTCCTATCTTGAAAAGCTCGAAAAGGCATATCTTTTGCACAGATGCACAAGATACGATATGCAAGGCAAGGAGATTCTTAAAACACAGGAGAAATTCTATCTTGCCGATACCGCGCTCCGATACAGCGTTTTGGGCTTCAAACCTGACACGGTGGCATCCAGCCTTGAAAACGTCGTTTATATTGAGCTTCTTCGCCGAGGATACAACGTAAACGTTTGCAAGAGCGGTGACGGAGAGATAGATTTTATTGCCACACGCCAAAACGAGAAGATCTACGTGCAGGTAGCTCAAAGCATATCAAGCGAAAAAACCGAACACCGCGAATATTCAAGGCTGCTCGAAATAAATGACAACTACCCGAAATACGTTCTCACGGCAAGCGATTTTTCGGGCGGCAACTACGAAGGCATCACCACAATGCACGTCGCGGATTTCCTTCTCTCTGATAAATATTAAAATTCAAAGTGTCGCAGTCGAAAGCAAAATTTTCGGCTGCGATATTCTTTTTCAAAAAATAAAGTTGCGTGTGCAACAGTTGCTTATGCAACTATTTTAGCATATAACGCAAGGCGTGTCAATAGCTTTGCTAAAAAGGTTATAACGGGAGGTGAAAAGATGTGCCCTTTTTCCGGAAAAAGGGCGAAAAAGCAGATAAAAAACACGAACACATCGACATAATGACACTCAAATTGACATAGCAAGAGCCGTTCCCCGACGGGAACGGCTCGGTTTTTATTGAGATTTGTTTTATACCGCAAGGCACTTTTCTGCGTTTTAGTAAAAACGCTTTATTATTCGGTATAATTATAAGTTATAGTATAATCACCGGTGTTGGAATCCCAACCGCCGCCCTTTGTGATAGCATTCCACTGCTCTTCGCTGCCGCGGTAGTTTATGGTTGTAAGGCTTGTGCAATCACGGAATGCATAATAGTCAATTGTGGTAAGGGAGTTGCCTAAAGTCAACTCTGAAAGATTGGAACAACCATTGAATGCGTTATTTCCAATCGTTTTGACGCTATCCGGGATTTCAACGCTTGTAAGGCTTGTGCAATCATTGAACGCATTAACGCCAATTGCGGTTACGTTATCCGGGATTTCAACGCTCGTAAGGCTTGTGCAACCTCTGAACGCAGACTCGCCAATT
>CAYRJG010000098.1:0-8266 GCA_964424525.1 uncultured Ruminococcus sp. | reverse complement strand
AAAGCCGTCACTTTCTGTTGTTTTTGCTGTTACTATCCCTCTTATGATTCTTTCTATTGCGGGATTGATTATTATATCGTTTTCTAAATTTTCGAGAATGCAAAAGAAGATCGATTCTCTTAACTCAACAGTTCAAGAAAATATAACAAATGTCCGTGTTGTTAAGTCATTCGTAAGAGAAAACTATGAAAACCAAAAATTCCGTAAATCAAATGCTGATTTGAAGTCAGCCGGAATGAGTGCGGTAAAGATAATGATCTTTATGATGCCGATCATGAATCTTTTTATGTATGCAACGACTATTGCAGTAATTTGGTTTGGTGGAGATATAGTTCTTGACGGTGGCATGCCGCTTGGTGATCTTAGTGCTTTTATTACTTATGTTACTCAGATACTTATGTCACTTATGATGGTTACTATGCTTCTTATGACCACATCGAGAGCATTGGCGTCTGGCAGAAGAATCTGTGAGCTATTGGATGAAAAGCTTGACTTGAATGATGATAATGCCGCTTGTCCTGACAAAGTGATAGAGTCAGGAGATATAGAGTTTAGAAACGTTAGCTTCCGTTATTATAAAAATAACGAAGAAAAGGTTCTTGATAATATAAATCTCAAGATAAAATCGGGCAGTACGATAGGAATAATCGGTTCTACAGGATGTGGAAAAACAACGCTTGTTTCTCTTATTCCGAGATTGTATGATGTGGATGAGGGCACCGTGTTAGTCGACGGTGTTGATGTTAGAGATTACTCAATCAAACATCTTCGTGATGGAATTGGAATGGTTTTACAAAAAAATCTTTTGTTTTCCGGTTCTATTGCTGAAAACTTAAGATGGGGTGACCAGAATGCAAGTGACGAAGATATCAAAAAGGCATCGGAATATGCTGCAGCAGATAAATTTGTAACTACGTTTGATGAGAAATACGAGTATTCTCTTGATAAAGGTGGAGCGAATGTTTCCGGTGGTCAAAAACAGCGACTTTGTATCGCGCGCGCACTTGTCAAAAAGCCTAAAATACTCATTCTTGATGACTCAACGAGTGCTGTAGATACTGCAACCGAGAGGCAAATAAAAAATGCTATGTCAAATTATTTGCCCGGATGCACCAAAATTATTATTGCTCAAAGAATAAGCTCGGTAAGAGATGCCGAACAGATTATCGTTATGAATGACGGTGTAATCACAGGAATCGGTACACACGATGAGCTATTGAAAAATAACACAGAGTATTCGGAAATTTTCTTTTCACAAATGGACAAGGAGGATGCGTAAATTATGGCAAGAACATTACAACAACTTCAAAATCAATATTCGCGCAGTTCCGGTCCGGAGTCTATGCGAGGTGGTCCAATGGGCGGTCCGCCGAGAGGCAGACGAATGAAAGGAAAACCAAAGAATACAAAGGCAACCGTAAAACGTCTTCTTTCTTATGTGGGTAAATACAAATTTCGTTTGATATTAGTTCTTTTATGCATGCTTCTTACTACGGTATCATCTCTTTGCGGAGGATACCTTGTAGCACCGATAATAAATAAAATTGCTCAAACAATATCTCCGGATACAGTTTTTAAATTCAGCGCAGCCGAACAGTTTGCGTATGATTTGATTGAGGATTTATCGAACACTTCGTTCATCCGTTTTTTTATGGATGCAACCAGTGAGGTAGTTGTTTATATTTTCTCAGCGCTGTTTATATTGGCATCCGTTTATTTGATTTCGGTAATTTCATCATATACGCAGGCAAGAATTATGCTTTCCGTATCACAAGGTGCGATAGAAAATATACGAAACGATTTGTTTGGAAAACTGCAAACGCTCCCTGTAAAATATTTTGATTCCAATCCTACAGGCGAAATTATGAGCCGTTTTACAAATGATGTTGATAATATAGATGTTATGCTTAATAATTCGCTTACATCTATTGTTAGCGGAACGATTTCGCTTGTTGGAACCTTCATATTTATGATAACTACGAATATATGGCTTACTATGATTACAGTATGCTTTATTCCCGTATTTATTTTTGGTGGCGGAATCATTGGTAAACGTTCATCGCGTTTTTACGGTGCACAGCAAAGTGCACTTGGTGCTGTAAACGGATACATTGAGGAAACCGTAAGCGGACAAAAGGTAATCAAAGTATTCAACCATGAGGATGAGTGCGTAGAGGAGTTTAAGCTTATTAACGAAGATCTTCGTAATAAACAGTTTAAGGCGCAATTTTGGGGCGGTATAATGGGTCCTATAATGGGTAACATGAGCCAGATATGCTATTCTATTACTGTTGGTGTCGGTGGTGTTTTGATGTGTATATCCGGATTTGCTCCCGGAGCGTTAACAGTGTTTGCGGGATATTCAAAGCAATTCTCTATGCCAATAAACCAAATCTCAATGCAGGTATCTACTATTTTTGCGGCACTTGCCGGAGCTGAACGTGTGTTCAAGGTTATGGATGTTGAACCCGAAAATCCGAATGATGTCAATGCAATTTGTGATGAGATTGTTGGTGATGTTGTTTTGGAAAACGTTACGTTTGGATATGTAGAGGATAAGCCTGTGCTTAAGAATATATCTCTTTATGCACATCCTGGACAGAAAATTGCCTTTGTTGGTTCGACCGGTGCCGGAAAGACTACTATTACAAACCTATTGAACCGATTTTATGATATTGATGAAGGTGAAATTTTAATAGATGGTAAGCCTTTGAAATCATTCGATCGCGAGCATCTTCGCCGTAATATAGCTATGGTTCTTCAAGATACGCATTTGTTCACCGGTACTGTAATGGAAAACATTCGATACGGTAGACTTGATGCAACGGATGACGAGGTTATAGCAGCGGCAAAAACCGCCAGTGCGCATAGCTTCATTATGCGTCTTGAGCATGGTTATGATACCATTCTTGAAGGCGATGGAGCGAATCTTTCTCAAGGACAGCGTCAGCTTCTCAATATAGCAAGGGCGGCTCTTTCAAAGGCACCGATTTTGGTTCTTGATGAAGCGACCTCTTCTGTGGATACACGAACTGAACGTCATATTGAGCACGGAATGGATAGGTTGATGAAAAACAGAACAACCTTTGTCATAGCACATCGTCTTTCTACCGTAAGAAATGCAAATGCAATAATGGTTCTTGAAAAGGGAGAGATTATTGAGCGTGGAGATCACGACGATCTTCTTGCGATGAAGGGAAGGTATTACGAACTGTATACCGGAAAACGTGAACTTGATTAATAATTAATTTACAAAAAAACGGGTGAAAATTTTCGCCCGTTTTTTGTATGAAAATTTGATCAACAGCAAGATATTAACGATAATTAAAAAGATATTAACGATTTTATAAAAACAAAAAATACTTATTATATATAATATATTTATCAAATATTGAGCTCACGTCATACTATGTATAAATCGACATTATTAATTTATAGGCGAGTGCTTTGCGATTGCCTAAATTAATATAAAAAAATAAAATGGTTGCCCAAATATGAGCAACCATTTTTTAACGAAATTATAATTATTAAATGGAACCAACTATGTAAGGAGCCATATCAGCTCTTTCCTGTGCGATTCTTTCTGCTTCAGCAGCAGCTTCAGCTTCAGCCGCAGCCTTTTCTGCTGCACGTGCTTCTGCAGCTGCAGCCTTTTCAGCCTCTTCAAGAAGAGCGCGAATTGAGAGAGCAAGCTTTCTGTTCTCGTCGTCAATCTCGGTAATTTTTACGTCTACAACCTGACCAACAGTAAGAACATCAGCAGGGGAGTTGATTCGCTGAGTGGATATTCTCGAAATATGAATAAGTCCGTCTACGTCTTCATAAACCTTTGCAAATGCACCGAAGGGCATAAGAGAAACAATCTTGGCGGGAACAACGTCACCAACCTTGTATTTCTGTGTGAACTGGAACCAAGAATCCATTTCCTGGGTCTTGTATCCGAGAGAGATTCTCTTCTTTTCTACATCAAGCTCTTTGATGAAAACAACGATTTCCTGACCAACGGAAACCACTTGTGAGGGATGCTTGATTCTCTTCCAAGAAAGCTCGGTATTGTGAACCATACCGTCAACACCGCCGATATCTACGAACGCGCCGTAAGCGGTGAGATTCTTAACAGTACCATTGTAGTGCTTACCAACTTCAAGTGTTGCCCAAATTGCGTCTTCAGCCGCCTTCTTTTCTTCGTTGATAATTGCTTTGATAGAGCCGAGAGCTCTCTTTTTTGCTACGTCATACTCAAGGAGTCTGAGCTTTTGAGTAGTACCAACGAGAACAGAGAGGTCGCCGCCTTTTGCGATGCCCGTCTGAGATGCGGGAACAAATACGTTGTTTGCGTATGCAGAAACTATAACGCCACCCTTAACTACAGATATTACACGACCTTCAACAACATCACCGTTGTCAAAAGCTTCCTTGAGGACAACCCAGCTGTTATCAGCGTCTACTCTCTTCTTTGAGAGGGTAGCAAGTCCCTTTCCGTCTTCGACTCTGATTACAAAGACATCAAGTGTGTCGCCAACCTTGAACATATCGGAGAGGTTAGCTGTGGGATCGTCGGTGATCTGTTCTTTTTCAAGAACGCCGGTGAATTTTGTGCCAAGATCAAGCTTAATCTCGTTCTTGCCGATGGTTACGATTGTACCGGTAACTGTTTCTCCTGTATGTAAAGTTTTGAGTGAGTCTTCCAACATTGACTTAAAGTCATTTTCTCTTTCCATTGCTTTAAATACCTCCAAAATTATACCGTCAGGTGTGGAAGCGCCTGCGGTTATTCCTACGCTTTTAGCGTTGTCTGGAAAATCTGAAATCAGTTCCGTTACGGATTCTATCCATAGCGTTCGGGTACATTCCTTTTTGCACAAATCATAGAGCTTATGCGTATTGGAACTGTCACGCCCGCCGATGATTATTATCGCGTCGGATCTTGCGGCAATTTCGATTGCCTCATTCTGGCGTTTTTCCGTGACATTACATATTGTATCAAAAAAAATCGTGTTTGTATATAGTTTTTTTAAAAAATTTTTAATTTTTTTAAATTCTTCCGAATTTTGGGTTGTTTGTGAGGCTAAAATTGTTTGTTTTTTTGTTGTAGGGAGTGCTTTTAACTCTTCAAGTGAGGAAAAAGCATACTTTTCACCTTTTGCATAGCTTAATGTGCTTATGGCCTCCGGGTGTCCCGGATCACAATAAAGTAAAAATACGGTGTTTTCGTTTGTATTGCTTTCGGCAATTTCATGCACTCTTTTTACATAGGGACAGGTCATATCGTGCACAGTGAGATTGGAATACCTTTTTTGAAGATTAGATAAAATTTCGGATTCTTGTTTTGTTATTCCATGTGTTCGGCTTATCAAAACGACAGATTCTTTTGTATCTGTAAGCTTACCTTCGATATCTGAAAAATCGATAGCCTGGATACCTTGTTTTGTCAATTCTTCGTTGTATAATCTATTATGAATAAGCTTGCCCAGTGTAAAGATTTTTGAAGTAGAGTTGTTATTCAAAATTTGTTTCACAAGATCGTCTGCTCGACGTACACCGGGGCAAAAACCTGCGTTTTTAGACAGAATTATTTTGCGTTCGGTCAATATTATTTTTCCTCGCTTTTTTCTTTGGATGGCAATTTGCCAAAATTGCCGAGTAAAAGTATCTCATTAAAGATTATTTCGGTTGCTTTTTCATATTCTGCTCCGCCGCCGTTTACAAATCCAAGTTCAGAATGGGCGATAGGCTTTCCAAATATAATGTCGACTCTACCGAGAAAATGATATTTGAAACCTTTTGTTTTTATGCAGACCGGTATAATGTCACACCCGGAGTGAAAGGCAATAAGTGCAGCACCGTTTTTTATTTTTGTATCACGCGGATTTATTCCGGGATTTCTATGGCCTTGCGGGAAAATAGCAAGTGCACCGCCATTTTTCAAAACGTTAACGGAAGTTTTTATAGCACCGGTATTGGCTCCTGCTCGGTCAATCGGAACCGCACCCAATTTTTTAATTAACCAGCCGAGGATGGGGACAGAAAACAGTTCCTTTTTGCCAATAAATGTAATCTGCCTTTTGCACGCAACCGCAATAAGAATCGGATCTTTTGCCGCCATGTGGTTTGCACAGAACATAACGGCACCTTCTTTTGGAATGTTTTCAAGACCTGTTGCGTGAACTCTTTGAAAAAAACGAATAGGAGGAGCAAGCAACTTGTGTGCTTTCATATAGAAGGTCTTTTTATTTTTTTTTTTAGAAATTATTTTTTTAATTGCTTCAACAGTTTGCTCTAGGTTAAGCTCCGAGTTGTCGAGAAGTATAGCATCTTCTGCTTGAACACAGGGGGCTATATCACGGGTAGAGTCATTCTTGTCGCGAAGAACCATCTCGTCATATATTGTTTGATAAGAAACATCCTGTCCTTTTGCCAAAAGCTCGTCGTATCTGCGCTTTGCGCGAGCTTCCGGAGAAGCAGTAAGAAAGATTTTAATTTCCGCATTCGGCAAAATTACAGTACCGATATCTCTGCCATCCATTATCACGCTGTTTTTTGCCGCAATAGTTCTTTGTGTGTCGAGCAAATACTCACGAACTTCTTTGATTGCACTTACATTGGAGGCAGCCATGGAAACGGTAGGAGTTCTTATGCTGTCACCAACATCGTTGCCGTTGAGTAGTATTGTTTGTTTTCCGTCAATAAATTTTAATTCAAGAGTAAAATCATTAAGATGTGCTACTACTTTTTCTGCATCTTTGGGGTCAATTCCGTTTTGAAGCATATAAAGACCGATCGTTCTGTAAAGAGCACCGGTATCAACATATATTATTCCAAGCTCTTTTGCCAGTGCTTTTGCAACACTGGATTTTCCTGCACCTCCAGGACCGTCTATTGCTATTCTAATCATTAAAACATCCTCCGATTTAAGATTTTGCTGCATTTTTTCCCGCCAAATATCCGGTTGAAAAAGCAATTTGAAGATTGAATCCGCCTGTGTATGCATCCACATCTATTATTTCTCCGGCAAAATACAATCCATCACATATTTTTGATTGCATATTCTTGGGGGTGATTTCCTTTACATCTATTCCGCCTGATGTAATTATAGCTTCTTCAATTGGGCGAAACCCGTGTAAAGGTATTTCAAAATTTTTGAGCTTTGTAAGGATAATTTGCCGCTCGCTCTTTGTAATTGAATTTACTTTTTTTCGTCCAGGAATACCGGTAGATTCGACGAAAAGCTCTATCATTTTAGAGGGGAGCAGGGCATTAAGCGAATTTATAAAATCCTTGTTATTGTTAGCATTAAAGTCTGAAAGTAATCTGTTATCCAGCGTCTTTTCATCAAGTGCGGGTTTGAGATCGATTGATAAAGTCAGAGTAGAAATATCAAAATTTCTGAGATGTGCCGAAGCTGATAGTATTACAGGTCCTGTAACACCAAAGTGAGCAAACATCATTTCTCCGAAATCGCGGTATATAACATTATTATCCTTGTCAAAAATTTTTATTGAAATGTTTTTGAGTGATAACCCTTGCATTTTTTTGCATAGTTCCGACTTTGATTCAAGAGGAACCAGCGATGGGGTGAGCTCCGATATAGTATGTCCTAACTTCATAGCAAGCTTGTACCCGGAGCCATCAGATCCGGTAAGGGGGTATGACTTTCCACCCGTGGCAAGAATTACTTTGTCGAATATATATTCCTTATCAGCAAAAACAGAAAAAGATCCATCGGCTCTCTTTGATATTTTTGTTACCTTGTGATAAATTATTTCAGCAGATTCAGAATAACTCTTCATCGCATTTACTATATCAATAGCTTTATCACTTGCAGGATAAACTCTTTTTCCTCGCTCGGTTTTTAATTCAACGCCAAGTCCTTCAAAAAAGTTGTATGTGCTTTCCGAATCAAATTCATTAAGGGCTGCATAAAGGAAACGCGGATTCTTTGTAACATTTTCGAGGAATTCTTGAACAGAGCAATTATTTGTTACGTTACAACGCCCTTTTCCTGTGATTGCTAGTTTTTTTCCAAGTCTGTTCGTCGACTCGAAAATCGTAACAGAAGCACCGTAAAGTGAGGCAGTTCCGGCTGCCATCATTCCGGCAGCACCTCCGCCTATTACGCATATTTTATTTGTTTCGAAATTCATTATCGTTTTGTAAATACCTCGTATTCATCCCAGACTTTTTCAAGTTTGTCGAATCTTTCGCGTATCATTTGTTCTTTTCTGTTAGTGATTTCTATAATAATTGCATTAATAATACTCATTGG
>CAYRJG010000097.1:0-8297 GCA_964424525.1 uncultured Ruminococcus sp. | reverse complement strand
CTTTCCTGGTCACATTCTATAACAATACCGGAAGGCTTATGAGTAAGTCTAACAGCCGATTCGGTCTTATTGATGTGCTGACCGCCTGCACCACTAGACTTACAGGATTCTATTTTTATGTCTGCAGGATTAACCTCGACCTCGACATCTTCCGCTTCAGGAAGCACTGCCACGGTTACTGTAGAGGTTTGTATTCTTCCGTTGGATTCTGTGACAGGAATTCTTTGAACGCGATGAACGCCGCTTTCAAATTTAAATTTTGAATATGCGCCGTCACCTATTATCATAAAACCAATTTCCTTGATACCTCCAAGCTCGGTTTCATTTAGGTTCACCACTTCAATTTTAAAGCGTTGCGATGTCGCGTACATTGAATACATGCGATATAAATCGGCTGCAAACAACGCAGCTTCTTCACCGCCTGCCCCTTGACGCAACTCTACTATGACATTTTTAGAATCATTCGGATCCTTCGGCATAAGAAGAATTCTTAATTCTTCATATAAACTCTCAAGGATCGCCTTGCAACGCTTATATTCCTCATCTGCCATATCGCGAAGCTCAGAGTCGAGTGATGAATCGTTTACCATCTCTTCAGCATCCGAAAGCTCGCCTTCAATCGACTTATATTCTCTATATTTTTCAATAATCGGTGTTAGAGCTTTATACTCCTTCATCAGCTTTGAATATTCTTTGTTGTCAGATACTATATGCGCCAATGTTACGAGCTGCTCTATCTCACGATATCTATCGTTTGCTCTTTCAAGTTTAGTTAAAATCATATAAACACTCCTCTTTACTCTCTAAATTAATTTTGAGAGTGGGAGCTATTTTATAAATGCACGGAATGCTTCATAAGTTGAATATACATCCGCTTTGGATACAACTTCATAAGGCGCATGCATAGATATAACCGGAACACCAAGGTCAACCGTTTCTATGTTGTGATTTGCAATATACATAGCAACAGTTCCGCCGCCGCCTGCATCTACCTTTCCAAGCTCTGCCGATTGCCATATTATTCCATTGTCTGCAAAAAGCTTTCTGATAAATCCAACGTACTCTGCAGATGCATCATTCGTCGAGGATTTTCCCCTTGCTCCCGTAAATTTGTTCATCGTCGTACCGCAGGAAATCAAAGCACTGTTTCTTTTTTCATAAACATCAGCAAAATTAGGATCATAAGCTGCCGACACATCGGCACTCAAGCACTTTGAATGAGAGCGAACAACAGCAGGATTCGCCCCCAGGTTATTACTGATTTCATTGATTATGTCAACAAGCACATCTGACTGCATTCCGGTAACACCCACAGAACCAATCTCTTCTTTATCAGCGAGAAAAACTAAGGCAGTACGATTCGTGTTATCGTCATCCACAAGTGCCGTAAGTGCGGGATAAGCACATACGCGATCATCATGGCCATACGCACCGATCAAAGCTCTGTCAAAGCCTATATCTCTTGCTTTAAACGCCGGCACAAGGCAAAGCTCTGCGCTTATAAAATCTTCTTCCGTTATTCCATACTTTTCATATAAGAGAGAGAGGGCTGTAAGCTTAATTTTGTCACTTACATCCTTATCGGCATATGGAAGACCGCCAATCAAAATATTGAGTGATTCACCGGATATTGCTGTTCCGAGAGGCTCCTGTGATTGCTTTTGAGCAAGATGGGGCAAAAGGTCGTTTATATAAAATATAGGATCAGACGTATCCTCTCCAATAACAACCTTTACAACTTCACCGTCCCCCTTCACGATAACACCGTGAAGAGCAAGCGGAATAGCTGTCCACTGATATTTTTTTACTCCGCCATAATAATGAGTTTTTAAAAATCCCATTCCTGAATCCTCATACATGGGAACCTGCTTCAAGTCAAGTCGCGGTGAGTCTATATGGGCAGCCAGAATTCTTATACCATCTGTTGAAATATCGTTATTTCCTATTTTAAACGCAACAATGCTTTTTGCGTGATGATTGAGGTACTTTTTATCGCCTATCGCAATTTTATCACCAATTCTGTATTCGGTATATCCATGCTCTTTCAAAACGGATACTGCCGCTTCAACCGCTTCTCTTTCGGTCTTTGCTTCATCCAAATATTTTTTGTATTTTTCAGAATAATCGAAAATCTTCTTTATTTTTTCAGAAGAAGCCTCTTCATAAACATTCTTTTTTGAATAAGAAAGCTCTTCAAACATCTTTTGACCTTCTAATTTTTCACTCATAAAAACACCTCATTTCAAATATCTTTTTCTGATTTCTGCCATAACGAAGTCAACTTTGGATTTTAACAAAGAAAGACTTCCGTTATTCTCAATAGCAAAATCCGATTTTTTGATTATATATTCATCATCCAGTTGATTTTTCAATCTTGCGCGAGCCTTTTCTTCGCTTATAGAATCTCTTGCCATTATGCGAGATATCCGTTCTTTTTCGCTTGCATAAACTGCCACAACAAGATCGCACTCGGCATCAAATCCGGATTCAAAAAGCAAAGGAGCGTCAACAACGACGCCTTTTTCTCCTTTAACGCGTGCATCCGATATAATTTCACGAACTTTATTCAAAATGTGATAATGCGAAATTTCATTTAAGCGTTTTAACTTTGCTTTATCGCTGAAAACAATTTCGGAAAGTTTTTTCCTGTCAATGCATCCATCTTTGTCGAGTATTTCTCTTCCAAATTCGGATGCAAGTTGTGATATACATTCTTCGGAGTTTGAAAACAGTTCATGACATATTTTATCTGTATCAGCAACTACATATCCGCCAATTGAGAAAAAATTCGATACTGCACCCTTTCCGCTTCCGCTACCGCCGCAAAGTCCTATTGTTAACATAAATATCCTCCGCTAAATATATAAACATTTTAATTATACACTATTTTTCTTTACAATGTCAAGCGAATGATATCAAATGAATCGAAAAATAATATAATTATAATAAAACTTTGGAGGAAAATTTATGAGTAATATTCAACATACTAAATCTTTTTTTGCAGCGGCAAATGGCTATGATGGATTCAAAAGTTATTTTGGTAAGATATTCAATCCCAAAATTTTTGAGCGAATTTACATTTTAAAAGGCGGCCCCGGAACCGGAAAAAGCAGTCTTATGAAAAACATCTACGAAAAATATTCCAAAAATTTCGATTGCGAATTAATCTACTGCTCATCCGATCCGAAATCGCTTGACGGTGTGATTATTTATTTTAACGAAAAAGCCATTGCAATTATTGACGGTACTTCACCACATCAAACCGATCCTGAATATCCTGGCGCAATTGAAAAAATAATTAATCTTGGAGATAATTGGGACGAATCTATTCTTAAAGCCAATCGTAAGCTTATTGAGAATTTGAACGCATTAAAAAAAGAATCTTATAAAAGAGCATATAATTATCTCGCAATTTCAGGTTGTATTGATAATTATGTAAACGAAGCCATTTCTTTATTACAAAAAGAAATTTTTTCTTCTCAAATTAAAGATATAATAAACGATGTTGCTACTATCGGCAAAAAAAGCATTCGTCTAATTTCTTCATACGGAAAAAACGGGTTCGGATATTTAAATACCTTCGAGAAAAACGCCGACAGAATTTACAAAGTCGTTGGAATATACGGAAGTGAATATATTTTTATGAACGCCTTAAAAAGCGAGGCAGAAATCAAGCAACTATCTCATATTGCCTCACCTTCTCCGCTTTCACCAAAATACACGGATGCCATATTTTTTGAAGAAGAAAAAATTGCAGTAATTGCCGGGAATCGCGCTCTTGATGAAAACAGCGTGATTATTGACACCACTTTTGCCCTCGACAACAAACAACTTTCAGCCTCAAAATCAAGCCTTGAATTTTTGTGGCGCGAGCACGAAACTTTTTTGTGGAGTGCCGCTGATGCTTTTGCAAAGGCATCCGATTATCACTTTGAACTTGAAAAAATATATACAGCTTCGATGAACTTTTCACAACATAAAAACATCTGTGAGAAAATAGAAAACGAAATCAACAAATTATTGAGTTAATGATACTTAAGCTTCAATAATTCAAACAATAATAAATATATTTGTTTTCTTGACATCCTAAAATATTTATGTTATAATTTACAGTAATAAAAAGCGAGCCTGCGACTCAATAGGCCACAGGCTCGTTTATTATTAAAGTGCTTTAACGATTTTCTCGGTATCTGCCGCAATTACCAATTCTTCATTTGTGGGTATCATATATACTGCCACCTTGGAATCGTCTGCCGAAAGTTTAACAGGTGTTGATGAGTGACCGAAGGTATTTCTTTCCTTATCAAGCTTTACTCCAAGGTACTCAAGTCCTTCGAGAGAATGCTCGCGAATGAAAGGAACGTGCTCTCCTATACCTGCAGTAAATACTACAGCATCAAGACCGCCCATAGATGCAGAATATGCACCGATGAACTTTTTAATCTGATAGCAAAGCATATCGTATGTAAGCTTAGCACGCTTATTTCCTTCGTTCATCGCACGCTCTATATCACGAGAGTCAGAGCTTATTCCGCTTATTCCGATAAATCCACACTGCTTATTCATATAGGATTCAACTTCTTTAGGAGAAAGATTCTTCTTTTCCATTATGTAAGGAACTATTGCAGGGTCAATAGCACCGCATCTTGTACCCATCATTATACCGTCAAGAGGAGTGAATCCCATAGAGGTATCAACGCATTTTCCATCTTTTACAGCCGTGATAGATGAACCGTTACCAATATGGCAAGTTACAATCTTTGTGCCTTCTGCTTTTCCGCCAAGGAGCTTTATCATCTCACCGCTTACATATCTATGAGATGTTCCGTGTGCACCGTAACGACGAATGCCATAGTCCTCATACATATCATAAGAGATTCCATACATATAAACCTCTTCGGACATAGTCTGATGGAATGCTGTATCAAAAACAAGAACTTGAGGAGTATTAGGCATAACAGACTTGCATCCCTTGATACCCATTATATGTGCCGGAGTGTGAAGCGGGGCGTAAGAAATGCACTTATCAAGAATTGCCATAACCTCATCGGTTGCAAGAACAGATTCGGTAAAATAGTGACCTCCGTGAACAACACGATGACCAATTGCTTCAATCTCGTCCGGAGAATTGATGCAACCAACCTCATTATCAAGAAGTGTTGCAACAAGAAGCTTGGTTGCTTCGGAATGATCCGCAAGCTCGCACTCCTTTATGTATTCATCCTTTCCGCTGGTCTTGTGAATAATTCTGGAACCGCCAATTCCTATTCTTTCGCAGTTTCCTTTTGCAAGAACGCTGCCGGTTTCAGTATCAAACAACTGATACTTGAGCGAGCTTGAGCCCGCGTTTACAACTAATACTTTCATTTTGATCTCCTGTTTGTTAAATTAGTGACAGTATTATTATACAACAATTTTTTTCCATAATCAAGTATAATTCAAAAGAATTTTTTACGGAGGTACACAGTGAAAACGGTTGCTATCATTTCTGAATATAATCCGTTTCATAACGGACACCTCTATCAAATAAAAAAAATACGCGAAGAACTGGGTTCTGATACCGCAATTATTGCTATTATGAGTGGCAATTACACTCAACGCGGTGAAATTGCAATCATGGAAAAGTGGGCACGTGCAAAAACCGCTGCTCTTTCCGGTGTAAATTTAGTACTCGAACTTCCCTTCCCATACTCGGCATCCAGCGCCGAATTTTTTGCTCGCGCAGGTGTTTCTATTGCTAACAGCTTGGGTGTTGTCGATTATCTTTCTTTTGGAAGCGAACTCGGAGATATTTCGAAATTATCCAAAATTGCCACAAATATGCAAAATGATGAATTTAGGCACACGCTTTCATCGCTTATGGAAAACGCAGAAACCAACAATCTCGGTTATCCTAAATTAATGGAAGTGGCATACAATCAAACGTTTAGCGATAATCTTTGCGACGAAATATTTCGTGCTAACAATATTTTGGCACTTGAATATATTAAGGCTCTAAAAGAACGTTCATCAGAAATTAAACCACACACAATAAAACGTCTTGGTGCGGAATACACCTCCATAAAAATAGATAACAATACGAATTTTCAAAGCGCAACAGCAATAAGAGAATTACTAACAAATTGCGAATCTGCCTTTGATTATATCCCTAATACTACGAGTGAAGTGATACAATCGGAAATCAAGTCAAATGCATTTCCTTGTAAAACCGAAAAACTTGACTCGGCAATTCTTTCTTACTTCAGATTAAGTCGCCCAACTGCAAAATGCAATATTCACGATGCAGAGGGTGGTTTATATAACCGTCTAATAGGCGCAAGCCTTGAGGCAAAAGACATTTCATCTTTGATAGACCTTTCCGGAACAAAAAAATATACTACCGCAAGAATCAAACGTGCGATCTGGTATTCTTTTTTCGGCGTTACCTCCTCCGATGTAAAGAATGCTCCAAAATACACGCAGGTGCTTGCTTTAGATAATGTCGGTCAGGCACTACTTAAAAGGATCAGAAAATACGGTATGATACATATCGTCACAAAGCCGTCAACGACTTTTGACGATTCCGGTATATCCCGCCAAAAGATGCTATCAGACAATGCTGATTTTATATTTCAGCTTACCAAGCCTGTAGTGCATTCTGTCGGTTCTGTTTACAAAAGATCACCTTTTGTTATGAACTGAATTATTTTGCGATATCTCCATCCATCACCTTTTGTCGAATGTATTTACAAAAGCAAATATCTTTGGTATTCTATACTCGAAGGTGGACATAACGCCGTCATTTTCTAATACCCACGAAAGGAGCATTTATGTTAAACGTAGAAGGCATCAGCAACGAAGAATTCCTTGAATACAAGGGCAGACCGCTCGTACGCCATGATAGCGATATTTACTACGGCGATCTGTCAGCAAAATATCACGTTCATATGATAGTTATGAGCGAAAAAGAAATTAAAGGTACTATGGTTCCCGATAAAATTGTCGTACAACTCGTTCCGCAAGGCTCTATTATGCCGGAGAAAAATATAATGTCAACGAGTCTTATCGACGCACTTGAAACAGCGGACGCTTGGCTTGAGCGCCGCGTATAACGGGGACAAACGTGCGTATCCATGGCGCGATACGCAAGGAGGTAAAAATTGAATTCGTTTAAACTGAATAATTTCCAAAAATTTGCGTGTTTTGTACTGATTATAATATTGGTAATCTGCACGGTTGGATTTGCAGCAGACGGATGGCAGCTCAATTTAGACATTTTCAATAATGACGATAACACCCCCGAAGCCAACGATGGCAATAATAATCAAACCGATGATCCCGATGAGGATAACAACGCCTCAAATCCCCCGCCCGAATTAGATACACCAACAGCACCACCGGAACCGCAAGAACCTGTTTTTTTTAGTTTATCGACCGGGCTTCAAGTATCAAAAGAGGAATTTGAGCGCGCACCAATAGGAATAATCCTCGACCCATCATCGCCACTATACGGAATCTCTTCATCGGATATATCAATAGAATTTCCGATTGAGGACGGAAGCACAAGGTTGCTTGCTTACACAACGTCAGATGAGGTTATGTGGAAAATAGGTACGCTAAAGCCTACCAGAAATTATATTTCAAGTCTATCCAATCTTTTGGGCGGCGTGATCGTATCTTATGGAAAAGATGACATAATATCCTACGATGTAACAAGCGGTGAAACAATTGAGCTTGATCTTTCAAAATATTCAGATTGTTATTATGTTGAAAATTCAAACTTCATATACACCTCTGAAGCTATGATAGAAACTGCAATCAACCGTCTTGCTTCAGGAACAAAAATTAACGGTTATAAAAATATGCCGTATAAATTTATTGAATCCGAATCAACGCTTGGTTATAATGTTGCTACCGCAATTACTATTCCCTACTCATCAACAAACGAAACCAGATTGTATTACAATGAACTTTCCGGTCAATATCTGTATTATAAGTCCGAAAACAGAAAAATGGACATGCTTACCGGAAAAAATATAAGCTATACCAATGTGTTCGTATTATTTTCAAACGCAACCACATACGAAAATTCAAGTGGTTCACAAATGATTATTGATACTACATCGGGTGGAAAAGGATATTACATATCCCAAGGAAAGCTTTCTGAATTCAACTGGTCTGTTAATGAAAACGGAGAACTTGAGTTTAAAAATCTTATGGGTGAGCCTCTGGCTGTAAACCGCGGAAATTCATACATATCTTTTTACAAAGCATCCAATTCTTCAAAAATAACATTTTCATAACAAATGCAAAAACGG
>CAYRJG010000096.1:0-8457 GCA_964424525.1 uncultured Ruminococcus sp. | reverse complement strand
ATGATGCTCATGATCGTGGCAACCGCACTCACATTCCTCATTGTGCTCGTGGCGATGGTGGTGATGCTTATGCTCGTGCTCTAAATTTTCAAGTTCCTTTTCAAGAGTATTTTTATCTTCCATGGCCGCAAGTATGTCCTTGCCATCTATCGAACCCCAAGGAGTAGTGATAATAACTGCTTCGGAGTTATGCTCTCTGACAAGTTTTATAGCTTCCTCGATTTTATTCGGTTTTGCAATATCTGTATGAGAAAAGACAACCGTCGAAGCATTTGAAACCTGGTCATTAAAGAATTCACCAAAGTTCTTCATATACATTTTGCATTTTCCTGCATCAACCACAGTTGTAAAGCAATTAAGCTTTGCATCATCGGTTTCAACACCCTTAACCGCCTTAATTACATCCGAAAGCTTTCCTACTCCCGACGGTTCAATAATTACTCTATCGGGCGCATACTCTTCAAAAACCTTTGCAAGAGCTTTTGAAAAATCACCAACGAGTGAGCAACAAATACATCCGGAATTCATCTCGGTTATTTCTATTCCCGCATCTTTTAGAAATCCACCGTCTATACCGATTTCTCCGAATTCATTTTCAATAAGTACGACACGCTCTCCTGCGTATGCTTCCTTTATAAGTTTTTTTATCAAGGTAGTTTTTCCTGCTCCGAGAAAGCCGGAATAAATATCAATCTTAGTCATTTTTTTACGCACCTACGGTGCTCCTCCTAATTATTAACATAAATATTTTAATACATTTTTCCGCAAAAGTCAAGGCGAATTTGTTACTATTTCACCGCGAGTTATACACTAATTCCGAAATATTGAGTTAACGCTCCATAGAAAGCTCTTCAAAATTTCTTTGGCGCAAAACCTCATAAACCGCTATTGCAACAGAATTTGAAAGATTATGGCATCTTAAAGTAGGAAGCATCGGTATTCTGAGGCAACGATCTAAATTAGCCTGAACAAGCTCGTCCGGCAATCCAACCGATTCCTTACCGAAAACGAGATAAACATTTTCGGGATATTCAACATCCGCATAGCAAATTTTCCCCTTTGCAGAGAAAAAATACAGCTCCGCATTAGGATTTTTCTCAACGAATTCATCATAGCTCTCATAATAAGTTACATCAAGCTTATCCCAATAGTCAAGCCCTGCTCTTTTAAGAGTCTTATCTGTTATTTCAAACCCGATAGGCTTAATTATGTGAAGTGCCGCGCCTGTGACTGCGGCAGTACGGGAAATATTCCCCGTATTTTGAGGAATTTCAGGACAATATAAAACAATATTTATTTTTTTCATTTTCAACTCCGCATTTTTATAGGATTATTATACAACGCAAACGGACTTTTTTCAATAGTATATAAAAATAATTAAATTTATTTTAAAATATTTACATTTTTTTATTTATTTTTCTATTCATTTATGGTATAATAGTACTTATAGAATTTAATTCACATAAAAAACAGCCGCGGCACTTTTCACTGCCGCCAATACGGAGGTTTTAATGGGACTTTTCAAGGCACTTTTTGCCTCATACAGCGAAAAGGAAATCAAAAAGATTACATCTACTGTTGATAAGATCGAATCTCTCGGAGATAAATTCGCCGCTATGAGCGATGACGATATGAGAAGCTACACAGATAAGCTCAAAGATGATCTTGCAAATGGCAAAACTCTTGACGATATTTTGCCCGAAGCATTTGCTCTTGTCCGTGAGGCAGACGCAAGAGTTCTCGGGAAACGCCCCTTCCGCGTTCAGCTTATGGGTGGTATTCTGCTTCATCAAGGTAGAATTGCCGAAATGAGAACCGGAGAAGGTAAGACACTTGTTGCTACCCTTCCCGCTTATCTTAACGCGCTTACCGGCAAGGGCGTTCATATAGTTACCGTAAACGACTACCTTGCTACGCGTGACAGCGAGGAGATGGGCAGAGTTTATTCATTCCTCGGACTTAAGACCGGTCTTATCGTTCACGGTCAGTCCGGTGAAGAAAAAAGAGCCGCTTACAGGGCGGATATAACCTATGCTACCAATAACGAGCTCGGATTTGACTATTTGAGAGATAACATGGTAGTTTATAAAGAAAAAATGGTTCAGCGCGGACACAATTTTGCAATAGTGGACGAGGTTGACTCTATACTTATAGACGAAGCAAGAACACCTCTTATCATTTCGGGAAGCGGCTCAAAATCGACAGATCTTTACGATATGGCGGATAGATGCGTTCGCTCATTTACAAGGCACGTTATCAAAGAAATGGATACAAAGGTCGACAATGACGTTTATGACGAGGATTACATCGTAGACGAAAAGGCGCGCACTGCCGTGCTTACCAAAAACGGAATAGAAAAAGCTGAGAGATTCTTTAACCTTTCTAACCTTTCCGATCCCGAAAACAACACTATCTACCACCATATCAACACCGCAATAAAGGCTCACGGTGTTATGAAGCGTGATGTGGACTATATCGTTAAGGATGATGCTGTAATTATCGTTGATACCTTCACAGGACGTCTCATGCCCGGACGAAGATATAATGACGGTCTTCATCAGGCTATCGAGGCAAAGGAAAAGGTAAAAATTCAGAAGGAATCCCGTACTATTGCTACGATAACATTCCAAAACTATTTCCGTATGTACTCAAAGCTTTCCGGTATGACCGGTACTGCTATGACCGAGGATGACGAATTCAGACAGATATACGCACTTGACGTCGTTGAGGTTCCCACAAACAGACCGATGATCAGAAAGGATCACAATGACACCGTATACCGCACAAGACGAGGCAAGCTCGGTGCAATAGTTGAGCAAATCAAGGAATGTCATCAAAAGGGACAGCCTGTGCTTGTCGGCACTGTTTCTATTGACAAATCCGAGGAGCTTTCCGCACTACTCAAGCGTGCGGGCGTTCCTCACAATGTGCTTAACGCAAAGCAGCACGCACGCGAGGCAGAGATAGTTGCCCAGGCAGGTCGCTACGGTTCGGTTACAATTTCCACAAATATGGCAGGACGTGGAACCGATATTATGCTCGGCGGAAACCCCGAATATCTTGCTAAAACGGATATGAGGAAAATGGGCATTGAGGAAAATCTTATTGCTATTGCTACCGGAAGTGCCGAAAGTGACCGTGAAGAGGTGATCGAGGCACGCCGCATTTACAACGAGCTTTACGCAAAGCATCATACAGCCATTCAGCCCGAGAGAGAAAAGGTTCTCGCTTCCGGGGGACTTTATATTCTCGGAACCGAAAGACACGAAAGCCGACGCATAGACAATCAGCTCAGAGGACGAAGCGGTCGTCAAGGTGACCCGGGTGAATCTAGATTTTTCCTCTCGCTTGAAGACGATCTTATGCGCCTTTTCGGCTCTGACAGACTTATGGGCGTTACAGAAAAGCTCGGCCTTGACGAGAGCACTCCTATCGATGCTCGCATACTTTCGAACTCTATCGAAAACGCACAGAAACGTATTGAAGCAAACAATTTTTCAAGAAGAAAGAATGTGCTTACCTACGATGATGTTATGAACCAGCAAAGGAAGGTTATCTATCAGCAGAGAACCGATGTTCTTTTCAATGACGATATTTCCGAAAAGATAAAAGGAATGATATCCTCCTCTGTTGCCGAAACATTCGATGCTTGCTTTGGCTCTGACAACCCAGATGACTATAATTTTGACGAATTCAGAAATCACTATATAGGACTCGTTACAGATTCTAAAGATTTCAAGTATAGCAACGAAGATCTCAAAAACATCGACAAGGATGCTTGGCGCGATGAGCTTATCGAAAAAGCGCTTGAAATATACGAAAAGAAAAACGAGCTTTTTGCAGATGTTCAAGGAATGAATCCCGATGCTATGCGTGAGATTGAGAAGGTGATCCTTCTCCAAAACGTTGACAAGAAGTGGATGGATCACCTTGAAGATATGGATGGTCTCAAGGAATACGTAGGACTTAACGCTTACGCTCAACGCGATCCCGTTGCGATATACAGACTTGAAAGCTCCGAGCTTTTCGACAAAATGGTAAACGACATCAAGGAAAACACAGTAAGACAGGTGCTTGCTGTTGTTCCCAAGGTGCAATCTACCGAAAGAGTTCAGGTTGCTAAGCCTACAACAACAGGATTTGTCGGCGGAGGATCTGTTGTAAAGAAGCCGGCGGTATCTAAAAAGGTAGGAAGGAATGACCCCTGCCCTTGCGGAAGCGGCAAGAAATACAAAAAATGCTGTGGAATCAATGACACTTCAGCATCCGAATAATCGACCAAAGGAATTTTAAAATATGGGATTCGGACTTTTGTTCATCGGATATTTTCTTTTATTAAATTTGACATATTACGGCTATACCGATCTTATTGGTGCTTTAATTATGTTTATGGCACTTTATAAGCTGCAAAATGTCAACAGGCATTTTCGAACCGCACTTATACCGACGGGCCTTTTCGGTGTCGTCGGTATGGTGGAGCTTGTAGATATACTCCTATCAACCCTGGGAATCGGAATCGGCAATATTACAAATTATATTGCATCTTCAAGATATCTTTTGATAGGACTAATCACAATATTTGTTCTTATGGGAATTGAGGATGTAGCCAAAGAGGTTGATGTTTTGGTAACTCAAAAACGAGCAAAGTATCTATTACCGTTTGCATACATATTATATGCCGCAGGTACTATATTTGAATTTCCTTCGCTCGGCGCGTTACTTTCGCCCAAAGTGCTTGCCGTCACCGCAACCGTTTTACTGTTCTCTATTTTTATACATATGGCATTAAGTCTTGTTGCCGTTTATTCGGCTTATATGCATATATGTATGCCCGAAGATGTCGACAACGATGCCGAAGAAAAACCTTCTCGCTTTGGATTCGTAAATAAATTCAGAGAGCACGAAGAAAGTCAAAATCGCAAATACGCTGAATACAAAATTGATAAAGCAATCAAAAAAGCCGAAAAGAAAAAGAGGAAAAGAAAATGAAAAGAGGTAATAAAAAAAGCAAATATCCGCTTATCGTCTTTTCCTTGATTCTTTTATGCTCCCCTAACATTTCTATAATTGATATACTGCCCGATTTTATAGCTTATTTTATACTTGCAAATGCATTTCTTGAAGCTTCTGACAGAGCTCCGTTTTTCAAAGAAGCGAGAGATTCTTTTATCAAGCTTGGTTGGGTGACTCTGTTAAAAGCTCCCGCGCTTTTAGTTATAATGTGGTCAAAATCGAATAACGGTTTCGGAAACGATATGTTTGCTATATGCTCATTCGTTTTTGCGATATTCGAGCTTATTCTTTTATTCAGCGCGATAAGAAATACGTTTGATGCACTGTTCAGACTCGGAGAAAGAACCGATGCAGATGCATTAATCAATCCAATTTACATATCTAAAAGAAAAAGTATATCTACCGACGCAATTCGCGGTTTTACTTATGTATTTGCAATAGTCAAGGCCGCATGCTCTTGCCTTCCAGATATGCTTTTGCTGACAACTATGCGCGAAACCAATCATGGAATGCAAATAATAACAATCGATCCTAAATATCCGATTGCTTTATTGGTGGCATTAATTACCTCATTAGTGTTTGGAATTCTATGGTATCGTAGAATAAAGAGATATGTAAAAGCAATTGCTAAAAGCGAGCAATTCAACTCCGCACTCGATAAAATTTCGATTAACGTCCCAAAAGAAAGACTTATCGGACTTGAAAGAGTGCGCCTTATTAAAAGAGTTTTTCTTCTCTTAAGTGTCACCTTTGTTTTGTCTATTGAAATGAGATTTGATAATCTTTACGGTGTAAATTTATTGCCGCCCACATTATTCGGTATTCTTTTGATTATCTCACTTATCTCGTCAAAAAAACTATTTGATAAAGCAAAAACAACAATCATACTCGCTGCAATATATACCGTACTCTCAACCGTCACATACGTGCTTGAGGCTAGATTTTTAACAAACTACGGATATGATGCACTACTCACCGATGATATTGCATATTCACAATATGTTCCGGTTATGATGTTGACAACCATAAGTTGTATTCTATTTCTTCTTATGATTATATCCCTCGTTTTTCTATTAAATCGTTTTTCAAAACTACATACAGGAATTTCTCCGGATTCAGAAAATTATGGAGTTCTTGAGAAAGAATATCACCGTTCACTAATAATCAAAAATTATGTGTTTGGTGCGCTTGCTATTTTATCATCTGTTGTAAAAACCGTTTATGTTATTACAAGTGGTAGCACAGAATGGGTGTTTACAAATATAAATGATGTAAGCCAACCTGTAATTACAGCTCCATCAATTGAATGGATAGGCTTTGCAGCAAGATGCATTTCCTTAATTTTTATTCTCTATACGCTTTACCATCTTTCCACACTAAAAGATGAAGCAATAGCAAAATATGAGTTTGACTAAAGATTCTAAAACAACATACTAAAAAACAACGCTCGAGTTCAGCGCGAATACTCCGTTAAGAGTATCACGATAAACCCGAGCGTTATTTTTACATTTTTTCACATGCCATACTATAAAGTTCTTTTGAAAGAATAATTGCTTTATCTCCCGAAGTGATTATATCATCATCAAAGCTTTCCTCAAAGAAAGCATTTCGAATTGCCGACGCAGCCGCAAAAGCATCACTGTTACGAACAAAAGAGGTTATCCCTTCACAAAGCTGTGGAAGCTCAAGATAATCCTTTATATTAGTTTCTTTTCTACGAACAAAGCTCTCAAGGCCTTCCGGAGTTGGCACAGAAAGCTCGCGCTCATAAAGTCTACGTTCGATAACATTCAAATTTTCATATATATAGAAAATTCGAGGGCAGAAATCAAAATCTCCTTCAATGAAGGTTTTAACTCCCGCAAGATCAACAATTAACAATGGAATTTTGCCGACACTGTAAATCCTTTCCAGTTCGGATTTAGGCGTACCGTAAAGATTCTCTCCGTATTCCGTGAATTCAAGCATTTCGCCATTGTCCTTGCGACGCAAAAATTCGTCACGCGTAAGATACATATATTCAGATGTGTTTTGATCATTACGTACAGGTCTTGTGGTAGCAGATCTAACCAACTCAAAATCATCACTTTGCAAAAGCAAATTAGCAATAGTGGTCTTCCCGGCTCCGCTTGCACCTGCTATTACAAGCGCACATCTCATCAGTTTTTCGGGAATATTTTTTCAGCACCGCCCATATAAGGTCTGAGTGCTACGGGAATATTAACGGAACCGTCAGCGTTAAGATTATTTTCAAGGAATGCTATAAGCATACGAGGAGGTGCAACAACGGTATTATTAAGAGTATGGGCAAGATAAGTGCCGCCCTCGCCCTTTACGCGAATTTTAAGACGACGAGCCTGTGCATCTCCAAGGTTAGAGCATGAACCAACCTCGAAATACTTCTTCTGTCTTGGCGACCATGCCTCAACATCCACAGACTTAACCTTGAGGTCAGCAAGGTCACCCGAACAGCATTCGAGAGTTCTTACGGGAATATCAAGGGTACGGAACATATCTACCGTATTCTGCCAGAGCTTATCGAACCAAGCCTTCGATTCTTCAGGCTTACATACAACTATCATTTCCTGTTTTTCGAACTGGTGGATACGGTACACACCTCTTTCCTCTATTCCGTGCGCACCTTTTTCCTTACGGAAACAAGGAGAATAGGATGTGAGGGTATAAGGAAGCTCCTTTTCAGGAATTATTTGGTCAATAAACTTACCGATCATTGAGTGCTCGCTTGTACCGATAAGGTAAAGGTCTTCGCCTTCAATCTTATACATCATAGCATCCATTTCGGCAAAAGACATAACGCCTGTTACAACGTTGGAACGAATCATATAAGGGGGAATGCAATAGGTAAATCCTCTGCCTATCATAAAGTCACGTGCGTAGGAAATAACCGCAGAATGAAGGCGCGCGATATCACCCATGAGGTAATAGAATCCGTTTCCTGCTACTCTTCTGGCACTATCGAGGTCTATACCTGCAAAGCGCTCCATAATATCGGTATGATAAGGAATTTCAAAATCCGGAACTACGGGATCACCGTATTTTTCTACCTCTACGTTTTCGGAATCGTCCTTTCCAACAGGAACGGTGGGATCGATAATGTTGGGGATTATCATCATTATCTTCTTCACCTTTTCTTCAAGCTCTGCTTCAAGAGCCTCACACGCTGCAAGCTCGGCCGCCTGCTCTGCTACGAGCTTCTTCGCCTCTTCAGCCTCTTCGAATTTCTTCTGCCCCATAAGCGCGCCTATGGACTTGGAAACCTTATTTCTGTTTGCGCGCAGCTCGTCAGCCTTTCTTTTGTTTTTTCGCATCTCTTCATCAAGTTCAATAACCTCGTCAACAAGAGGAAGCTTTGAATCCTGAAACTTCTTTTTGATATTTTCCTTTACGAGATCGGGATTTTCTCTTAAAAATTTAATATCAAGC
>CAYRJG010000095.1:0-8505 GCA_964424525.1 uncultured Ruminococcus sp. | reverse complement strand
ATCACATACCCGACGTGGCAAAGGAAGAAAACAGAGTAGAGCCGACCTGCGAGGCAGAAGGTTCTTATGATGAGGTAGTATATTGCTCGGAATGCGGCGAGGAGCTTTCCAAAACGAAAAAGATATTACCCGCATCTCACAGCTACGATAACGGCAAATGCACCCAATGCGGTGAGCTGAAGCCGAGCCGCGGTCTTGTTATGACTTTGAATGATGACGGTGCCGGATATACCGTTTCGGGTATTGGTACTTGTATAGACGATAATGTAGTTATTCCCGGTACTTATAAGGGTCTGCCGGTTACGGCTATCGGCGATTATGCATTCAATAACCGCACGAATATAAGAACTGTATTTATCCCCGAGGGCGTTCTTTCTGTAGGCTCGGGCGCGTTCAATGATTGCTCAAATCTCACAAGCGTATCTCTGCCGGATAGCCTTGAGGCCATTGACCATTCCTTGGCTTTCTTTGATTGCACGTCGCTTACGTATAAGGTTATTGATAATGCAAAATATCTCGGAAATGAAAAGAATCCTTATTTGATGCTTGTTTCCGCAACTGATAAAACGGTCACCTCGTTTACAATCAATGAAAACACCAAATTTATTGGTGAATCTGCGTTCTATAATTGCACATCGCTTGCCGAAATATTCATTCCGGATAAAGTAACCTTTATCGGAGAGAAGGCATTTTATAATTGCACTTCGCTTTTAAGCGCAAAGCTTGGCAAGAGCGTTGAAACCATTGAGCCCCACGCCTTCTCGGGATGTAAAGTTCTTTCAAGCGTAACTATTCCGGATAGCATTAAGACTATAGGAGATTATGCTTTCGATAAGTGCAACTCTCTTGTGTATAGCGATTACAACAATGCAAAATATATTGGAAACGAAGAAAATCCTTACGTGGTATTGGTAAAGGCAACAAGCAGTTACATCACGAGCTGCACCGTTCACGATGATACCAAGGTTATTTACAACTTCGCATTTCAGAGCAGCACACTTAAGAATATATCTCTGCCTGAAGGTCTTGTGTCTATCGGTGGCTCTGCGTTCTACGGCTGTAAGAGCCTGACTGCCATTTCGATTCCCGACGGAGTGGATTCCGTTGGATTTAACCTATTTTATAATTGTGAAAAGCTTGCAAGCGTAACGCTCGGCAAGGGGGTTAAAACTATAGGCGCCTCCGCCTTCTATAACTGTAAGGCGCTGACTTCGCTCGTTCTGCCCGACGGATTGGTTACCATTAATAACAGTGCGTTCCAGAATTGCTCAAAACTTGCGAGCATAAGTATTCCCGATAGCGTGAGAAAGGTAGGAATTTATGCATTCTCATCCTGCTCAACGCTTCAATATAACGTTTACGATAATATGCGTTATCTTGGATGTGAGGAGAATCCCTACGCGGTTCTTGTGTCGGCATACGATAAAACGCTGACCTCGTGCACGGTAAACTCCGAAACGAAGGTTATTATGCCGCAGGCATTCTCGGGCTGCTCAAAGCTCGAATCTCTTACGCTTCCGTTTATCGGTCATTCAAAGCCCGGTCTTTATGATACGGTTCAATACCCGTTTGGATATATATTCGCAACAACGAACTTGGCGGGCGGAGTAGAAACCACTCAGTGTTATTATGCGGGTGGCAGCTACTATTCGAGCGCGAGCTATTACATTCCCGAATCTTTGAAGCATATAACCGTAACCGACGGTAATATCGTTCGCGGAGCATTCTATAATTGCGGTAATATAGAAAGCGTAACTATCCTTTATGACGGTGACGTTCATATAGGTGAATATGCGTTCAAGAACTGCTCAAGCCTAAAGAATATTTCTATACCGGATAGCATTGTATCCGTCAATGATAAGGTTTTGGCATACTCTGTAAGCGAATACGCGTTTGCAGGATGCACGTCGCTTGAGTACAACGAATACAACGGCGCATATTACCTCGGAAATGAGGATAATCCTTACGCGGTATTGGTAATGGCAAAGGATACCTCCATCACCTCCTGCGATATCCATAGCGACACTAAGGTTATTTGTCCCTCTGCATTCTGGGGTTGCACGTCACTTAAGAGCATCACCGTTCCCACAGGCGTTGTTTATCTCGGATATGGAGCCTTCGGCGGATGCACCTCGCTTGAGAGCGTGACCTTGCCCGAGGGTATAACCAAAATAGGCTTTATGACCTTCTATAACTGCGGCTCTCTTAAGAGCATCACCTTGCCTGCGAGCCTTACTTATATCGGCTCATCGGTATTCTCGGAATGTTATAATATTTATTATGCTACCGTATATTACGGTGGCAGCGAAGAGCAGTGGAGGGAGGTTGCGATAAGCACCGATAATTCCAATTTCACATCTGCTACCGTTCACTACGGCGGCACGGCGGAATAGTTTTTCGCAAATTCCGCAAAAAGCAAATAGAATAAAAAACGAGCGAGTGCCGCCCCGTGATGGGGCGGCACTCGTTTTCGCCGTGTCTTTCTTCTTTCAAATTTATTATACATATTGTCAAGTTATTATACACTTTATTATGCTCTTTTGATAAGTCGCAATATTTAGGCATACACAAAAAAGAACGGAATTGTCCTAAACAACTCCGTTCTAATCGTCTTTTGGTTCTTTTGGACTCCAAAAGAACACTTCGTTTGTTCTTTATTTTATCACTACCTCTTTACCGAGGCGTGCCGATTCATAGATTGCATCGAGTATCTTCATAAGAGTGCATCCGTCCTCGGCTATGGAGGATGTGTCGCGGTCTGTGATAATCGAGTCCACGAAATAGTCTATCTCATTTTCAAAAAGTCCGTCAAATGAGAGGGCGGTGGGCTGATGCAGAGTCACGTCTGCAAGATAGTTATTCATCTCGGTGTAAAGCTCAAACTCGGGCGCGAGCTTGATTCCGCCCTTCGTTCCGAACATTTCAATCGATCCGACGTCCTTTTTGATGTGCATATTGAAGCTTGCTTCAACCGAAAGCACAGCACCGTTATCAAATCTTATGAGCGCGGTTGCCATATCCTCAACGGTGTGCGGCTCGGCACCTGTGCCGCGAATAGTATATTCCGGCTTATCCTTGAGATATGCTCGCTTTCCTATATTATTAAAGGTAGCACCGAATACCGACACCGGCTTCGGGCATCCCATGAGATAACGCACGAGGTCTATAACGTGAACTCCAAGGTCGATAAGAGGACCGCCGCCCGAATAAGCCTTGTCACCGAACCAGCCGCCGGGGCATCCGTTTCTGCGGAGATAGGTTGCCTTTGCATAATAAACGTCACCCATCGAGCCTGCATCTATAAAGTCACGCGTTACCGCAGTGTCATTACCGAATCTGCGAACAAAGCCGACCATAAGCTTTTTGCCGTTCTTTTTTGCTGCCGCAATCATATCCTCGGCTTCCTTTGCATTCATAGCCATCGGCTTCTCGCAAAGAACGTGCTTTCCCGCATTAAGCGCCATAATGGTGCAGGGCGCGTGTGCCGCATTCCAGGTGCAAACGCTTACCGCGTCAATCTCGGGACATTCGCGAAGCATCTCCTCTTCGCTCGTGTAAAGGCGCTTGATTCCGTAACGCTCGCCCTTCTCGCGAAGAGTAGCTTCATTTACGTCGCAGAGCGCGTAGAGCTCAACGTTTGGATTTCTCTCGTATCCTTTAATGTGAAACTGTGAAATGTTTCCGACACCGACTATCGCAATCTTTAATTTTGTCATTTTGCTATATCTCCCTTTTGAAATCTTTGTAAGTATATTGTAATACCTAAACGATCGATAAGTAATTACCAAAATTGATGAGATACTATCAAAATTTGTCTTTTATTAGTTTTCCGATTCACCGTATTTCTTGTTTGCGCGGAAATAGGTCGGCATATTTTCATAACCGCACTCCTCGGCAATTTTGTAAAGCGGAGTCGAGCTGTCCGTGCGGCGGAGTCTGTTTATCTCGCTTATGCGAAGGCGGTTCACGTATTCTCGTATGTTCATACCGACGTACTTGTTAAACGTGCGCGATAGATAAGTAAGCTCGTATCCGAATTTGCGCGATAGCACCTTCAAGGAAACGTCCTCCTTGTAATGCTCGTTGAGATACATAAGAACGTTTATTATAAGTCTGTTGTAAACGTCGGATTTTCTTGGAACTACTCCGCAATATTTCTGCATATAACCGAGTATCATCGTAACAAATCCCGTTCTCATCTCGGAATTCATATCATCCTTCTGTGCGTAATTCCACTCAACTATGCGTAAAAGCTCCTCAAATCCATCCTTCTTGCGTGTAACCGTGGGCAAAGCCTCGCGCTCAAGCCAGGCAAGATTGATGAGATATGCCGCACTTGCCACAATTACGTAATATGACGGCACCTCATCGCCCACCTCGCCAAATCCGCAGGTGTGCGGAATAAGCTTGTCAACAAAGGCAACGTCCCCTGCACATAGCTTGTACCTCTCACCGTTTATGACGGTATGAACGCATCCGCTTTTTACAATCCATATCTCAATACTGTTGTGAAAATGCGGTATCGGTGCGAAATTCCTTTCGGCAATCTTTGCCGAATCGTAAAGTGAAAAATAAAGATGTCCTTCAACGTCTGCATGCTTTTCGTATAACATTTCGTCACCTCACAGGCAAGTGCTTTGGAACGCAACCGCTTTGCCGAGAATCTTTATATTTTCGAGCTCCTCGCGAATGTAAACAAGCGGTGCATATCTCGGATTTTCGGGGGAGAGAACAAGCTTTCCTTCATTAGGATAATAATACACTCTCTTAAGAGTTGCCTCGTCGTTTATAACGACTGCCGCAATCTCTCCGTTCTCGACCATACTCTGCGAGCGAATGAAAACTATATCTCCGTCATAAATTCGCGCCCCAATCATAGAGTCCCCGTGTGCTCTGAGGCAAAAATCCGCATCAAGCGCGTCGGATGCCGCCGCATAGCTCTCGTGCTCCTCGCTTGCGTAGATGGGCTCACCGCAGGCAATATCTCCGAGAATCGGAAGCCGCTTTACGGATATCGGAAGTATACCGTCAAACCTTTGATAGTCCTCGCTCCATCCCATAAGAGTCGCGGGGGTAACTCCGAGTGCCTCGGCAAGCTTCTCCACTCTCTCACTCGGAACGTTGGATATAATTCCGTTCTCATAGCGGTGTATCGTTTGTCTGCTCGTTCCGACTCTCTCCGCAAGCTCCTCAAGGGTGAGCTTTTTTTCTTTTCTTAATCTCTTTAAATTGCGGGATAACATTTTATTCACGCTCCTTTTGCGTCGCGCGGCATTTTCGGTGTTGCACTGTACGCGACAAACGTTGTCACTTGTATTGTAACACGTTGTCACGCAAAATGCAATACCTTTTTTGAGATTTGTTGAAATTTTTTCGAAACTCACTTGACAAGTGACAAATTGTATGTTAATATTGTGACGTAACAGGTTACAGCAACACAGAAATTCCCATTTTGAGTTACAAAAATAAAAAACGAAAGAAAGGATGGATCAAATGTATAGGGAAAGTGATTCTTTGGGTGGAATCCCTGCAAGGGTATACCGCACGGTGGGTGAGATACGCAGAGATATGCGCTCAATATCCGAAAGGATACGCGCGGCAAACGAATGCTTGAATCTGCGCGAAATGCTGCTTGATATGATAAACGAGGAGCGTATTACCCCCGACTCTGCCGCAGAGTGGATACCCGAGCTTGAGGATGCGATAAGTGAGGCAAAGGCGGCATATTATGACCTAAACGAGCTTCATGAGGAGCTGTCCGAGCTTCGTGAGGAGCTTAGTGAAACGCGATGCGCGATGGGCGTTTAGAAAAATGCATTGATACTCTCGTATCGGCTCTTTGCGCCGATTATGAAAGGCGTGCGAGGGCAATAGAAGGGCGCAGTGCAAGCCTTCGTGTCGATACCGAATTCCGATATCTTAATTTTAAGATTTACGACGCTGTGGCAGAGTGCGTCGGAGAGGATATATGCGAGATTTTCATACGCGAGATCGGCTTGCATACAGGCTATGCAAACAGTGCGCTTAATTGTATGTGCGAGTCAAGCTATAAGGAATACAAAAGGCGTGCAAAGCGCGCAATAGCCGAGTCGCTTCACCTTATAGATAAAAATGAAAAATAATTTTTCCCCTCGCAGTATGTGACAATATTTTTGCACGCGTTATGATAAAATGGCTTCGTAAGCCGATTTTTACAAAAAAATGCGCTTCGGCTTACTAACGTTTTTAATTAATTAGTAAGTTAAATTTATAAGGAAAGGCAAAAGAAAATGCAGGACGTAATTTTTTCCGAAAACGGAAGGATTCTCACCGCCACCCCGACCTGTGAGATAGACCACCACACCGCGAAATATATAAGGGAAAAGATAGACCGAGAGCTTATGTCGGTGCGCGCCGATATACTCGTTCTTGATTTTTCCGAGGTGAGGTTTATGGACAGCTCGGGTATAGGACTTATTATAGGCAGAGCAGAGGCGGCAGGAAATATCGGAGCCTCGGTCAGAGTTGTAGGACTCTCACCGATACTTATGAAGATAGTGCGGCTATCCGGAATAGATAAAATTTCAAATCTATCCATAGGATGAAAAAAGAAAGGTTTATGAAAGTGAAAAAGATAATAAACGAAATGAAGCTTCGCCTTCCGGCAAAGAGCGTAAACGAAAGCGTCTGCCGCGCGGTAATATCCGCATTCGCGGCTGAACTTAATCCAACGGTTGAGGAGCTCGGTGACCTCCGATGCGCGGTAAGCGAGGCGGTTACAAACTGCATAGTTCACGGCTATAAGGACGCACCGAGCGACCGCCCCTCTTACATATACATATCCGTCCGCCTGTATGACACGCGCGAGATAACCGTTGAAATTTCGGATAACGGTTGCGGAATAGCAGACGTTGCCTTGGCGCGCACTCCTGCCTATACCACGGGTGCATTTGGCGAACGGTGCGGTATGGGCTTCCTCGTTATGGAGAGCTTTACCGATTCCCTCAGCGTTAAATCGAGGGTAGGTAAGGGCACTACCGTTCTTATGAGGAAAATTCTTAAGCCCTGACCGAAGGGGAGAAAATGAAGATAGGCGAAGTGCAAAATACAGGATACGATAAAAATTTACAGCTCATTCGCGAGTACCGAGAGGGAAAACGTGAGGCAGGCTCGGAGCTTTGCGAGATAAACCGACCTCTCGTTTTAAAAATAGCATCGCGCTTTACAGGGCGCGGTATAGAATTTGATGAGCTTTGCGAGGCAGGGAATATCGGCCTTGTAAAGGCTATTAACACCTTTGATTTTGACTTCGGCTGTGCATTCTCTACCTACGCAGTTCCGCTTATTTTCGGCGAAATCCGCCGCTTCTTGCGTGATGACGGAATAATAAAAGTGTCGCGCGAGCAAAAAAGACTCTCCGCCCTTCTGAATGCAGAGCGTGAGCGTCGGCTTTCGCTTGGAGAGTCCTCGGATATTTCATCCCTTGCCGCGGCTGTCGGTGTTTCGCGTGAGGATGCCGCCGCGGCTATGTTCTCATCTGCACCCGTGCGCTCGCTTGACGAGGAAACCTACGAGGACGAGGGGCATACTCTTGCCGATTCCGTCTTTGATGAGGATGCCGAGGCAAAAAGCTTTGAGTATCTTGCAATAAAGCTGGCTATGGAAAAGCTTTCCGAGCTTGATAGAAAACTGATAATTTTGCGTTATTACCGTGACTACTCGCAGGTCGAGGTCGCGCGAATCCTAGGTATCACGCAGGTTAAGGTGTCAAGAATGGAAAAGCGGATTCTTTCCGAGCTTCGAAAGCGGCTTTCCTAGAAAAGACAAGGGAAATTGCGAAATTCAGACTCGAAAGGCAGGGCGCAATGCACAAAATTAATTCGCTTTGCGACTATTTGTTAACAAATTGTGAAAAATAAGGAAAACTATTGATTTTCCTTTTTGGTTAGTATAGAATATATCCAGTGGGTTTTAGCACTCAAACAATCGGAGTGCTAACTACTTTTTAGAAACGGAGGAATAAAACAATGAAACTCAGACCGTTACTTGATAAGGTCGTAATTAAAAGAGTCGAGGCAGAGGAAACCACCAAGGCGGGAATCATCCTTCCCGATTCTGCAAAGGAAAAGCCTGAGGTATTTGAAATAATCGCAGTAGGCCCCGGCGGACTCGTTGACGGAAAAGAGGTTGTAATGACCTTGAAGGTTGGCGAGCGCGTTATCGCGGCCAAGTATGCAGGCACGCAGGTTAAGCTTGAGGGTGAGGAATATACCATCATCAGCCAGGCTGATATACTTGCAGTAGTAGAGTAATATTCAGAATATTCAGAAAGGTAATAAATAATAATGGCAAAGGAAATACTTTACGGAACAGAGGCAAGAGCCGCGCTTCTTCGCGGTGTTGATAAACTTGCCGACACTGTTAAAATTACACTCGGCCCCAAGGGCAGAAACGTAGTTCTTGATAAGAAATTCGGTGCTCCCCTCATCACCAATGACGGTGTTACGATAGCAAAGGAAATCGAGC
>CAYRJG010000094.1:0-8604 GCA_964424525.1 uncultured Ruminococcus sp. | reverse complement strand
CCGAAAAGATTACCAATGTTTATTGCGAGGTCACAAATATAACCACCGATGAGGTTGACGATGGATTTAACCTTCACCTCATATTTGAGAGTGGCAAGCGCGCAACCGTAGAGGTTGGAACATATAACTTTATCGCTATGCCGAGATTTTATATGCAAGCAAAGAGTGGCTCCGCATACATCGAGGATTGGCAGAAAAAATGCCGCGTTGCAAAGCTCAAGGCGTGGTGCGAAAAAGAGGTTCTCCCTGTTCAGACAGCGGCAGGAATAACCAAAACTATGGCTCCGAGAGATGAGATAACGATTGACTCCTACGAGATAGACCGCCCCACCTCGGATGTTCACGATTTTTATCGTAACTACACCCGTGCAATAGACGGAAAAGAAGAGCAGCTTATCAAGAACGAAGAGGTTAGACGTGTTCTCCTAGTTATGGAAGCGGCATTCAAGTCGGCAGAGGATCTTACCTCTCTTAAGGTTAATATCTGATTTCAATAAAGCTAAAAACTACTACCAAATATAAATTCGAGGAAGGCACGGCTTAAAAACTGTGTTTTCCTCGTTTTTGTTTGCCATCTTTTATAATTATTATTTGTTTTGTGGCTATCCGTGTGACTAAATTTCATATTTTGCGTATAATAATATTCGTAAAGAGGATTTTTGGGAGGGATATATGGATAATTACAAGCGCCGCACGGTTGAGCTCATTTCAAATCTTGCACTTGAATACAAAGGCGAACCTGCGGTGATTCCCTATTCACCGCAAAAAACAAAAATTTCAGCCTACGAAAAACCAAGTCTGAAGCGTTCAACTCCGGAACGACACGGTATATCCGGAGAAACCCTATATAATATGCTTGCATCTCTTGAAAAAGAAGAGCGCGCAAATGTGCACTCAATAATGGTTATAAAGGACAGAGAGGTTATTTGCGAAGCATCTCGCCCCGGATACTCGCAAAACTGCGCCCATCTTTCGCATTCAATGTCAAAAAGCGTTATCGGAATGATAATAGGCATGCTTTTCGATGACGGAAAACTTGACACGGATACCCCCATAACCGATTTTTTCAGAGGAATACCGGAAAACGACGTAAAACTATCAGGAGTTTGCATTCACCATCTTCTTGCTATGTCAAGCGGATGCTCCTTTTCCGAGGTTGGCTCCGTTACCGAGAGCGAATGGACTCGTGCCGCGCTTACCTCCGAGCCGGACTTTCCTCCGGGAGATAGATTTGCATACAACAGTATGAATTCATATCTACTCTCTGCGATAGCAAGCAAAACCGTGCGCGAGGGGTATGGAATAACGCTGATGGAATTTATGGATGCCCGTCTTTTCCATCCTTTGGGAATAAAAAATTGGCATTGGGAGATGAGTCCCGAAGGAATAGAAAAGGGCGGTTGGGGACTTTATCTTTCCTGCGAATCATGGGCAAAAATCGGCATAATGATAGGTCGATTCGGCTCTTACGAAGGAAGGCGAATACTATCGGAAAGATGGGTAAGAAGAAGTATCACAACGCACTCTCGCGTTCCTCCCGAAACGGGCGACTTTAATTACGGATATCAAATATGGGTCGGGCGCGAGCAGGAAGAAATTCTCTTTAACGGTATGCTTGGACAAAACGTATGGGTTTTGCCAAGCGAAGGACTGGTAGTTTCTCTAAATTCGGGAAACAACGAGCTATTTCAACAAAGCCCCGCGCTTTCAATTATTCGCGAGCACCTTACAAAAAGTATTATTCGCACGGACAAAAAGCATAAAATTTTCCCGTCTTTATATGAAAAGGAGAGAACATTTTTCGCTGAAAGGCGGTGGATAACTCCACACGCCCCCCTTCATGGACTTACCTACCTTCTCGGATTACGCTCACCACTGCCCTTTCCCGACGCTTTTTATAAAATACTCGGCCGTTATGACCTTCCGAAAAACAATTTTGGAATAATGCCTTTTCTTGTCAGATTGATGCAAAACAATTATCAAGGCGGAATAGAATCCTTAACGCTTACAAAAAAGGCAAATCTTTTAAGACTTACGTCTACCGAGGGTGGCACCGATTATAATATTGATTTTGGATTTTATGATTACGTTTACAATGTTTTGGAGGTAAGCGGTGAAAAATATATGCTTTTCGCGCTTGCGGATTCCACCGAAGACGGTGAAGGAAATATTCTTTATCGCCTTGAGCTTCTGTTTCCAGAGCTGCCTAACACAAGAAGAATAATTCTTTCCCTCAACGAAAAGCTTATACTGAATATAAAAATGACCGAAATTCCCGACTCAAAGATTGCCGATTCGTTTATTGCATCTATTCCTGCGGTAAATCCGCGAATCAAGCTTGCGCTGGAGCTTCTTGAGAAGAATCTCGGAAAAAACTTTGTAAGTATAAAGCTGATAGAACAGTTTTCACCGGAGATATGCGCACCGCGAACAGACAGCGACATCTATGAACAGCATCTTGCGGAAGAAAGGGAGCGTTTTGAAAAAAAGGTATCCTCCTCGCGCCTTGTCAGGTCGCTTATTACACGCTTTGTAGCAGTAACGGAAGGTAAAATAGCTCCCCAAAAGGATGGCACCGACACCGACCAATCGCCAACGGAAGGCGAAAGGCCGCCCGGTGTGGGCGGCCTTTTATGGGCACTTATTTCTAAACTTTTCTGATAAGATTATGTAATATTTCTATTTTTGCCCACCTGCCAAAAGGCGATAGCACCCGCGGCGGCAACGTTTAAAGAATCTACCCCGTGTGACATTGGAATTTTCACCGTCTTATCACATGCGGCAATAGTATTCTTTGAAAGTCCCGTGCCCTCGGTTCCGAGTATAATGGCAACCTTTTCGCTCTCCTCTATTATTCTATCATCAATATTGACAGAATCATCGGAAAGTGCCATAGCACAGGTTAAAAATCCAAGCGAACGAAGATGTTTTACACCCTCACTTTGCCATTCTGCTTCCGTTTTGCATATACGCGCCCACGGAACTTGAAAAACTGTTCCCATACTTACGCGAATAGCTCGACGGCAAAGCGGATCACAGCAAGACGGAGTTATAAGCACCGCATCTATATTCAATGCAGCGGCAGAACGCATAAGCGCACCGATATTCGTGGAATCGGTTATTGCTTCAAGCACAGCAACACGCTTTGCGGAAGAAAGTACCTCACTTGCACTCTTTGCATTTCCTCTTTTCATAGCACAAAGTGCGCCACGGGTAAGCTCAAAGCCGACTATATTACGCAAGGTATCTCTGTCCGCTGTATAAACGGGAAAGGGTTTTCCATCTTCCGTTTTATACTCTGAGCATTTTTCAATTATGCTGCTTACCGCACCGTTTATGAGCCTTTCATCTGTAAGAAGTGACACGGGTACGTATCCCGAATTCAAGGCGACCTCAATCACGGTAGGACTCTCGGCAATAAATATTCCGCGTTCAGGTTCTAGTTTATTGCGAAGCTCGGCACCCGTAAGTCGGGCGTAAACATCAAGCTCCGGGGCGGAAATGTTCTCTACCTTTATGATATTATAATCAGTTTTTAATCTATTCTCGGGCATACTGTCCTCACAAAATTCGGCGCCGCTTTGCGCCGTTTTATTTTTCTCAAAAGAGATTTTAACACAATTTATTCAATATGTCAACAATCTCGGAGCGTGCGGTGCCGCATAAATAAAAAATCCCGCCGATTACGCCGGAAGCCTTGAAAATTATTGTTTTTTAGTCTATAATGATATCAAAAGACGCACGGCAGAATGGAGATTTGTATGAAAAACATTATTGAAATAGAAAACTTAAAAAAATCATTTGGCGAGGTTCGTGCGGTTGATGGCATATCCTTTTGCGTGAAGGAAGGCGAGCTTTTTGCCTTTCTCGGCATTAACGGTGCCGGAAAATCGACTACCATAAACATAATGTGCGCACAGCTGAAAAAGGATAGCGGAAAGGTTATTGTTGACGGATGCGACCTTGACTCCGACACATCTTCGGTAAAACGCGAAATAGGTGTTGTTTTCCAGAACTCCGTGCTTGATCCCTCGCTTTCGGTTTATGACAATCTTGAGAGCCGCGCGGCTCTCTACGGCATTATCGGCGAGGATTTCAAGAAAAGGCTTGCAGAGCTTTCGGATGTGCTCTCGCTCGGTGATATACAGAAACGGGCGGTCGGTAAGCTCTCGGGCGGTCAGCGCAGAAGAATAGACATCGCCCGCGCGCTGATACACAAGCCGAAAATACTTATTCTCGACGAGCCGACAACAGGCCTTGACCCCCAGACACGCAAAACCATCTGGGAGGTAATATCCTCTCTCAGAAAGAATGAAAATATGACGGTTTTCCTCACCACCCACTATATGGAGGAGGCGGCAGAGGCAGACTATGTTGTAATCATAGATTCGGGCAAAATCAGCGCAAAAGGAACGCCGCTTGAGCTTAAAAACTGTTACACGGGTGACTTTATAACCCTCTACGGGGCAACAGATGACGATATACGCGAGCTTGGAATCGGGAATTATGAGAGAATCCGCGATGCGATAAGATTCTCTGTTGAGGATACTGCGCGCGCAACCGAGCTTATAGCGAGGTGTCCGCACGTATTCCGTGACTATGAAATAACAAAAGGCAAGATGGATGACGTTTTTCTTGCCGTGACCGGAAAAAAACTTGAGAACCAATAAACAAAGGAATTTATAACTATGAAATCGCTGTTAGTTTTAATCAAGCGAAACACAAAAATATTCTTCAAAGATAAGGGCATGTTCTTTACCGCGCTTATCACCCCCGGTATACTGCTCGTTCTTTATGCGACCTTCCTTGCCAATGTATACAAGGACAGTTTTTCACAGGGCATCCCCGCGGGAGTGCCGATATCGGATAAGCTGCTCGATGCACTTGTCGGCTCACAACTCATATCATCCCTTCTTGCGGTTTCTTGCGTTACCGTTGCATTCTGCACAAATATGCTCTCTGTTCAGGATAAGGCAAACGGAACTATAAAGGATTTAACTATTTCACCGATAAGCTCGCACACACTTGCCCTCGGCTATTATTTTGCCGCCTTTATCTCCACTATCGCAGTATGCCTTACCGCCACCGCAATTTGCTTTATTTATATAGGAATTGTCGGCTGGTATCTTTCGGCTACAGACGTTTTGCTCATTCTTTTAGATGTATTTTTGCTCACCCTGTTCGGTGTTGCGCTCTCATCGGTCATCAATTTCTTTCTCTCAACGCAAGGGCAGATTTCGGCAGTAGGCACTATTGTCAGCGCGGGTTACGGATTTATATGCGGTGCATATATGCCGATATCCTCCTTCTCCGACGGTCTTGCGAACGTTATCGCATTTCTCCCGGGAACTTACGCTACATCGCTTCTCCGCAACCACGCTATGAACGGAGTTTTCTCGGCTATGGAAAACGAGGGGCTTCCGACGGTTCTGACAGACTCCTTACGCGATGTTGTTGACTGTAACGTATACTTCTTTGACAATGCGGTCGATGAGCCTGTAATGTATCTTATCCTCGGCTCATCCTGCGTTATTCTCGTGCTTTTGTTCATTCTTCTTCACGCAATGAAGGTGCACGGACACAAGAAGAATGAAACCATTAAAAAATAAACAAAAGCTATTGAAATTAGTATTATTATCTGCTATAATGATTTGTGATTTAAAATAAAATGTGTATTTATGCTATGCATATATACAAAAGGAGACATGTAAAATGGTTTTCGGAATACTTAAAGAAATTAAACCCGGCGAATTCAGAGTTATCGCTACTCCCAATGAGGTAAAATCCATCGTTGCGGCAGGACACAAGGTTCTTGCACAATCGGATTGCGGAAAAGCGGCAGGATTCCCCAATGAAAAATACATCGCGGCAGGCGCGGAAATCGTAAATACTGCAGAGGAAATTTACGCAAAGTGCGACATGGTTGCAAAGGTTAAGGAATTCGCAGAGCCCGAATATCCCCTTCTTCGCGAGAACCAGATAATTCTCGGTTGTATCCACCCCGCAGGTCATCCCGAAGAGGTTGATGCTATTCTTAAGAGCAAGTGCATCGCTTTCACCGCTGAGGACGCGCACAGATTCGGCTCACCCAACTGCGAAGCAGCAGGTAAGCAGGGCGCACTTTTCGGACTTGAATCCATGCTCACCATAAACGGAGGTAAGGGCAAGTACGTTGGCGGATTTGCCGGCGCACCCGGTATGAACGTTCTTATTCTCGGTTGCGGCCTTGTTGGTCAGGGCGCACTTGAGGTTCTTCACGCACTCGGCGCAAACTGCACCGTTATGGATATTAACGTAGGCGTTCTCCGTAATACTATGAATCACTATCACGGCACAGTAAATACAATGATGTGCACGAAGGAAAATATTGCAGACCTTCTCCCCACTACCGATATGGTCCTTAACTGCGTTAAGTGGCCCAAGGAGCGCAAGGACTTCCTTATCGACAAGGAAATGCTCAAGCTTATGGAGCCCGGCTCGGTTCTCGTTGACATCTCCAATGATGAGCCCGGTGCTATTGAATCCAGCCACGAAACTCACCATGACAATCCCCGTTACGTTGTTAACGGCGTAGTTCACTACTGCGTTGCAAACATTCCCGGCGCGGTTGCAAACACCACCTCGGTTGCATACGCATCCGAGATGCTTCCAATGATTCTCTCTATCCTTAATGACGGTGTTGCAGAGTGCTGTGTTAAAGACGGCTTCTATCGCCGCAGCCTTACCGCATATAAGGGGCTTCTCACTCACGAGGAAACCAGTGCTATCCAGAACAAACCCTGGATCCGCCCCGAGGACGTGCTCGGTATTGCTGACCGCAAGCTCGACTTTGCTCCCCCCGCAACCGTAACACGCTCGAATAATTTCTATAAGAAATAATTTTATAGCAAAAAAGTGCCAACGAACTGTTGGCACTTTTTTTAGGCTACTTTACACAACCTTATATCCCGCCTCGGCAATAGCCGCGATTATAGCATCATCGGAAACCTGCTTTTCAAGGGTTATGCGAACGGTACCGTCCTTGTGGCTTGCGACAGCAGCGGTAATGCCGTCAAGCGCGAGAAGCACCTTTTGCGCATGTGCCTCACAATGAGGACACATCATACCTTCAACCTTGATTGTTTTCTCCATTTTTTCATTCTCCTTTACGGTGTTTACATTTATAATATTTTTATTGTTTTCATTTTCTTCGGTATTCTTTTTCTCAACAAAAACCTTCTTCAGGTTCAGGCGCAGAGCATTCATAACCACGGTAAAGCTTGATAGACTCATAGCAAGCGCGCCGAACATCGGTGTAAGCTCCCATCCGAATAGAGGGATAAAGACACCTGCGGCAAGCGGTATTCCTATCACATTGTAAATAAACGCCCAGAAAAGGTTTTCGCGAATTATACCGAGCGTTGCCTTTGAAAGCTTTATAGCCCCCACAAGCTCTGAAAGCGTAGAATGAGTTAAAACAACGTCTGCCGACTCTATAGCAATATCGGTTCCCCTACCCATAGCAACACCAACATCGGCACGCGTGAGTGCGGGAGCATCGTTAATTCCGTCACCAACCATACAGACTCTGCTATGCTCACCGAGTGCTCTAATCTTTTCCTCCTTATCGGCAGGCATTACCTCATAGATAACCTCGTCAACGCCTACCTCGCGCCCGATAGCAAGGGCGCACCTTTCGTTATCGCCCGTTATCATCACGGTGCGTATTCCGAGCCGCCTGATCTCGGCTACCGCATCGCGGCTGTCGCTTCTGAGAGTATCTGCAACTGCGATAATTCCCAAAAGATTACCATCGCGAAGGAAGAACAGCGGCGTTTTGCCCATATCCGAAAGGCTCTCAAATTGAGCTTTCGCTTTATCCGAAACCGTGTAATTATCTTTTACATAGGAATAGCTTGCACCGATTATTTCTTCATCACCATGCATAGCACGGACACCACATCCGACCATGGCAGAAAAATCCCGAACCTCACTCGGTTTAACACCGCGCTCTTCGGCATACGCAGATATTGCCGCAGCAAGAGGATGCTCACTTTTTTTCTCAACCGATGCAGCGAGCTGCAAAAGTTCCTCTTCCGCACAGTCAAAGCATATAATATCGGTTACCTTAGGCGCTCCTTCTGTAAGAGTTCCCGTTTTATCAAGTGCTACCGTTTTAACTCTGCCCAGTAGCTCAAGAGCCTCGGCACTTTTAAAGAGAACTCCGTGCTTTGCACCGACACCGCTGCCCGCCATTATTGCAACCGGGGTTGCAAGTCCGAGTGCGCACGGACAGCTGATAACCAGAACAGATATTCCGCGCGCAAGCGCATAACCTAAACTATTATTTACAAAAAACCATATAATTGAAGTTACAAAGGCGATTGCGAGAACTGTAGGAACGAAGATTCCCGACACACGGTCTGCGAGCTTCGCTATCGGAGCCTTGCTTGCCGCCGCATCCGACACAAGCTTTACTATGCGGCTCATCACGGTATCCTCTCCGACCTTTGTTGCCTCACAGATCAAAGAGCCGTTCATATTGACGGTTGCGGCATATACACCCGCACCCGTGTGTTTTTCTACGTGCATACTCTCGCCCGTAAGAGCCGATTCATCAACTGC
>CAYRJG010000093.1:0-8764 GCA_964424525.1 uncultured Ruminococcus sp. | reverse complement strand
GCCGTCTGCCGCACCGATGATACCGATAGAAGCAGCCTCCTCCAGCGGGAAGAAAAAGCTTGCAAGTATCATGGTAATAAATATACCCGACTGCGCCGCCGCACCGAAAAGGAGCAGCTTGGGATTGGTTAATAGCGTTTCAAAGTCAATCATCGCACCTATGCCGATGAAGAGAATGAGAGGGAATAGCTCGTTGGCTATACCTGCATTGAATAAAATCGTGAGAGGTCCTTCCTCACCGATAGCACCCGAAAGCGGGAGGTTAACGAGAATAGTACCAAATCCCATGGGAAGAAGAAGCGTGGGTTCCATATCTTTAGCTATTGCAAGATAAATGAGAACACCGCCGATGATCCACATAACGATCATCTTCCAATCAAGATTGTCAAAGTTTGAAAAGATGTCTAAAATAGCTTCCATTTTGAACTCCTTTATTAAGTGGTAAAAACGCAAATATTTTCCTTCATATATTGTAACACAATATAATTCGGATTTCAACGAGTTTTGCGAAAAAATATATTAAATCTACGTTAAATAATAAATACAAAAGCGACTTTAGGGTACATAATTAGGGCAGACTCCAACAAAAAGTCCGAGTCTGCCCTTTATAAATACATGTTGCAGTTTATCAGTCGGTGGTGTAGTTATCGAAATAACCCTGAATGAAGACGATGGGCGTACCCTTATCTCCGGAACCGGATGTAAGGTCGCAGAGCGAGCCTATAAGGTCTGTAAGTCTTCTCGGGGTAGTACCCTCAGATGCCATCTGACCAAACAGGTCAGAGTCCTTCTCGGTGATCTTAGCCTTTATAGCTTCTTTAAGCTCATCACCCGAAAGAGCTGCAAAATCGTTGTCGGCAAGGTACTTGAGCTTGAGCTCGTTAGGAGTACCTTCAAGACCTTTGGTGTAAGCAGGAGATACTACCGGGTCTGCAAGCTCCCATATTTTACCTACGGGATCCTTAAACGCACCGTCACCGTATACCATAACCTCAACTTTTTTGCCGGTAGCCTCGTAAACCTTTTTCTGAATAGCATCTACAAGAGGCTGGCACTCACGGGGGAAGAGCTTTACTTTGTCTTCCGTCGCCTTGTTTGAGCCAAGAAGACCGTAGCTTTCGTTGAATCCGCTTCCGTTTACGGGAGAGGTGAGTATTTCGTCAAGCCCCACAATCTTTTGTGCACCTGCCGCTGCAAGCAGTCTTTTTGTGCGGTGGCGGGTGTGGATGTCACAGTTAATTACATTCTTGGTATAATTAAGAATAGCGCGAGGATCGTTTGCAAATATGATTTCTGCCTCTGCACCTGCTTCACGAATAAGCTGTTCATAATATTCAACGTAATCAACACCGGTGAATCTGTGCTTTTCATATCCGAAAAGCTCGCGGTATTTTTCAAGTGAGAGTACATCCTTGTAGGGATCAACGCCCTTTTCATCAAGAGCATCAAGGCTTATAAGATGGTTTCCAACCTCATCGGAAGGATAAGAAAGCATAAGAACGACCTTTTTCGTTCCCTTTGCAATTCCGCGAAGGCATATAGCAAATCTGTTACGGCTGAGGATGGGGAAGATAACACCTACCGTTTCTCCGCCAAACTTTGATTTTACGTCAGTAGCAATGTCGTCAATCGATGCGTAGTTGCCCTGTGCGCGTGCGACGATTGCCTCGGTCATAGCAATAATATCGCGGTCACGGATTTCAAATCCATCGTCATTTGCTGCTTCGAGAACCGAGTTTGTAACTATCTCAACGAGATCGTCACCGCTTCTGATTATAGGGGCGCGAACGCCGCGGGATACTGTGCCGATCATACGGCTCATAGAGATCACTCCTTCTTTCGCTCACAAAATTTAAAATATGAGCTAACTTTTATCACCTAGTTATTATAGCAGAAAATTTTACCATTGTAAAGCGATTTTGTAAAAAAAGTGCCAATATATAAAAAATTTTTCAAAAATTATACACAGCTTGCAACTAATGCTTGTGAAGGCACCGTATTCAAATTATATTATCCCACGAAAATAGCAAAGAATAATCACATATTACGGGAAAATTTTAAATACTACTTGCAATCTCTTTTGTAAAATGTTAAAATATAACAACAAATAGCTTTGAGGAGTGTATTCAGAGATGAAATACGGAATGCCTACTCTTGTAGAGTGCAAGGATATATATGATTGTGCTCGCGTTGCTCGCGAAAACAACCTTAACTTTATAGAAATAAATATGAGCTTTCCACAGTATCAAACCGATAGCCTTGATACCCGTGAGCTTGCACGTATTGCACGCGAAAATTCACTTTTTTATACAATTCATGCAGATGAGCAAATGAATCCGTTTGATTTTAATAAAAACGTTTCGGCGTGTTATTTTGAGGAAATGAGAAAGTGCATACAATTTGCTAAAGCTCTCGATATTCCGGTTATAAATATGCATTTGCTTAAAGGCGTTTATGTTACACTTCCCGGTAAAGTAATTCTCCTTTGTGATGTATACCGTGATGAATATATTAAAAGAGTTCGCGAATTTATTTCGATGTGTGAAGCCGAGATTGGCACATCAAACCTAAAAATAGCAATTGAAAACGTGGATTCTAACCCATTTACGGAAAGTCAGCTTTCGGCACTTGAATTGTTTATGAATAGTCGGGTATTTGGACTTACTCTTGATGTGGGGCACGAAATTTGCCTTGGAAATAAGGACTCTCACGTTTTTTCTAAATATTCGAATAAGCTTTGCCACCTTCATCTTCATGACAGTGACGGAAAATCCTGCCATCTTGCTCTTGGAACAGGTGCTCTTGATATAAAAGAGAAAATAAATGTTTTTGGCAGAGAAAACTGCCTTATTGAGGTCAAAACCATAGCGGGCCTCAAGGAGAGCTGCGAATATCTCGGAATAATATAAAAGATTGTTGCATTAAGGATGGATACGCAAATGACAGGTAAGGAACGTTTTATAGAAATCTATACTAAATTTATAAAAAGAGAGGGTGCGGACAAGCTTCTTGATTATCTGGTTAACTCGTCTGACTTTTTTACAGCACCGGCAAGTGCGCGCTTTCACTCATCCTATGAAGGAGGGCTCGTCGACCATTCGTTAAATGTATACGAGTGCTTGACATCTTATCTTCACGCACCGCGTACATCAGAGCTTATGGGAACATCATATAACGAGGAGAGTATAGCCATAGTTTCTCTTCTTCACGATCTTTGCAAGATAGGTGTTTATAAAAAAGGCTTCCGCAACGTAAAGGACGAGAAGGGGACTTGGCAGAGAGTTGATACCTTTGAATACGATGATCAGCTTCCTTACGGACACGGTGAAAAGAGTGTTTATATTATTTCAGGTTATATGCGCTTGACCCGTGAAGAGGCATTTGCAATACGTTACCACATGGGATATTCTTCAACAGAGGATCCGAGAAATGTTTCGGCTGCGTTTGAAATGTTTCCGCTTGCATTCGCACTTTCTACCGCCGATAGTGAAGCAACTTATTTTCTTGAAAGTGAAAAAAATAAAAAACAGTAATAAAAAAGCGTTTAGCAATCTTTGTCCTTAATGACAGAGGATTGCTAAACGCTTTTTTATTCAAATAAATCGGTTGAAAGATATCTGTTACCGGCATCGGGAAGAAGGACTACAATAGTCTTTCCTTCGTTTTCGGGGCGACGAGCAACCTCTATTGCCGCGTGTGCCGCAGCTCCGGAGGATATGCCGACGAGGATGCCCTCGCGCTTCCCGATAAGACGGGCAGCATTGTATGCCTGATCCTCTGTAACCGTTAAAATTTCATCGCATACATCAAGAGAAAGAGTTTCGGGAATGAATCCTGCACCGATTCCTTGAAGTCCGTGCGAACCGGATCTTCCTTCGGAAATAAAAGGGGAGTTTTTTGGCTCTACTGCCACTGTTTTAATGCTGCTTTTTTTGCTTTTTAAATATTTGCCAACACCGCTGATCGTTCCTCCCGTGCCAACTCCTGCAACAAAAATATCTACCGCTCCATCGGTGTCATCATATATTTCGGGGCCTGTTGTTTCGAAGTGTGCAAGCGGATTTGAAGGATTTGTAAATTGACCCGCAATAAAGCTTGAATCAATTGTTTTTGCCAGTTCCTCGGCTTTTGCAATAGCTCCCTTCATTCCAAACGAGCCATCGGTTAAAACGATCTCGGCACCGTAAGCGGCAATTGTTTTTCTTCTTTCTATTGACATAGTATCAGGCATTACAATGACTGTCTTATATCCCTTTGCCGCTGCAACAGAAGCCAGACCTATTCCCGTGTTACCCGATGTCGGCTCTATAATAACCGAGCCTTCTTTCAGTATTCCTCTCTCCTCTGCATCGCGAATCATTTTTGCCGCCACTCTGTCTTTTGTAGATCCCGCGGGATTGAAATATTCAAGCTTTGCAAGCAGTTTTGCGCAAAGTCCGTATTCATTTTCTATGTTTCCAAGTTTTAATAGCGGAGTCCTTCCGATAAGCTCCTCAACACTGTTATATATTCTTCCCATAATATCTCCTTTGCTTGCATTTTGAATAACCGTATATCTAAAATTATTTTATCACAAACATGCCCGTCGGTCAACACGAAATTATAAAAAATAATACGGAAATATTTTGATTCCTTATATTTTAAATATGTATAAAGGTAAGTTGAATTTTATTGACTAAATTTCTAGAAAGGGTTGAAATTTTTATCCTTGTATGGTAATATGGGGTAACCTCAAAAAGCATCCTTCTTCCTATGGAAGAAAAAAGCATAATAGAGGCGAAAAAACGGTATGCGTACCGAAATATTTTGGGAGGGCTTGAGTATGGAGAATTACGAGCTTATACTTAAGAATAAACCGATACCGCCAAAAGCACAGCCGCTTGTTGATAAACTTATTGCAAACGGTGAAAAAATCCGATTCGTGATAGTCGGAGATCTTGCCTTGAACGGCAAATATAAGGAAACCGCGTTAGTCATAACAGAAAGGTCGGCAATTTCCTTTGACGGTGAGGAAGGATCAGAGAAGATTTTTGCTCTTTCGGAGCTTCGCAGTGTTGAATCTAAAAGAATGTACGGAAATGCGACTCTCTCTGCATTAATGCCAAATGCCAAGAGAGAGGTATTCTTTCGATATACATACTCGGTTGCCGCCCTTTGTGATGCTACGGCTCTTTACATTAATCATATTAATGATGGGGCAGAGATAAATGAAGAGCTTGCGGTAATGGCTGTTACCTTCGAGCGAGCACTCAGCGTTTGTCCAAAATGCGGAAGAACACTTTTGCATCCGGGCGCGGAGTGCATTATGTGCCGTTCCAAGCTGAAGATCGTAAAGCAGTTCTCAAAATATTTACGCCCACAGTTAAAAACTATTATCGTTTGTATCATACTTTCTATTATAACGACAACGATGTCGCTTATTCCCCCAACAATAACCGGTTTTATAGTTGACGTTGTATTTCCCGGAGGAAAGGGAACGAGTGAAGTTGGAATTCTGAATGCCATAGCTTCTTTCGTTGGAAGCGATAGCGGAAGGCTTCTTTTGACGATGATAGCATGTCTTCTATTTACATATATATTCCAGTTTGGCATAGGTATAATTCGTTCTTATCTTATGCGTACCGTTGGCGATAAGGCGGTAGCCGCGCTCCGGAGCGATATATATCTTAAAGCGCAGTATCTTCCCATGCGATTCTATGATAAAACTTCAACGGGTTCTGTAATCAACAGAATTGCAGGTGATTCCTCTACCTTACAGCAGTTTATGTTGAGAATTACACAGGAAGCGGTAGTTCACGCATTCCAGCTCGTCGGAATTGTTATTATAATGCTTACTCTTAATCCGACCTTGACGCTATTTTCCTTGATACCCGTCATATTTATCGTAATCGCAACCAGAATATTTTCGAGGAAAATAAGACCGTATTACCGTAGAATATGGCGTCGCTGGTCTTCGGTTTTTGCAACCCTTTCTGATACCATTCCTTGTATTAAGGTAGTAAAATCTTTCACGGGAGAGCGCCGTTCATCTGATAAATTCGAACAAAAGAACCGCGAATGGCTCGAAATGGATCTTAAGATTGGTAAGCTTGCAACGGCTTTCCCACAAATAATTTCTTTTCTCGTTACTTGCGGATCTCTTATAATTTGGATCGTTGGCGGAACGAAGGTCATAGACGGAGTGAACGGATATTCCGCAGGTCTTATAGTATCCTTCATTTCCTATGCTTCGATGTTTTATAACCCCGTAACGTTCTTTGCAAATCTTTCGGATTCCTTCCAAAGTGCTCTTGCTTCAACCGAGAAAATCCTTGATATTCTTGAAGCAGAACCGGAGATAAGTGCTGACTCAAAGGTCACACCCGATAAGCTTGAGGGCAAAATAGAATTTCTCCACGTAGGATTTTCCTTTGACCGCACGAAGAAGGTTCTTGATGACGTCACCCTTACGATAAACCCCGGTGAGGTTGTCGGAATCGTAGGAACGACGGGAAGTGGAAAATCAACACTCGTAAACCTTTTGATGCGCTTTTATGACGGCTATTCAGGCGAGATACTTGTTGACGGGCATAATATCAAAAACTTTGATCTCTCTGCTTATCGAGCCCAAATAGGCTATGTTCAGCAGGAGCCTATGATGTTCAGCGATACTATTTTTAATAATATTGCTTACAGTAATCCCGATGCTTCGATTGAAGATGTTATAAGTGCGGCAGATGTGGCAAATGCACACGGATTTATAGCTCGTCAGCCGGATGCTTACGATACCGTTCTGGGTGAACGCGGTGTAGGTGTTTCGGGTGGAGAAAAGCAGAGAATATCTATTGCCAGAGCCGTTCTGAAATCTCCGTCAATTCTCATATTTGATGAGGCAACGGCAGCTGTTGACTCCGAAACCGAGCACCTTATCCAAGAGGCGATAGACCGCCTTATCCAAGGCAAGACAACACTTATGATAGCGCACAGACTTTCGACCCTTCGTCGAGCTAACCGAATCATTGTTGTTGACGGTGGTAAGATTATAGAAAACGGAACTCCCGAGGAACTTATGGCACTTAAGGGTAAATATTATAAGCTCGTTCAAATTCAGTCGATGGCGCAGGATGCCGAGCGTATGCGTGAGGAGGAGAGATTATGAGTGAAGTAAAGAAAAGGCTCTTTATCGGCAAAAATGATAAAATTGAGAAATATGAAAATAACCTCGTAACTCTTACAACCAAAAGCGGTGAAATATATGAAGCACTTGAGCCGCGCCGACTTTTCCCCGTAAGCGATTCAACTGTTTATATTACTCTTTTAAACTCGGAAGGCACAGAGGTTGGTATAATTCGCTCAATCAGTGAGCTTTCTCCATCATCGAGAGAGTCTATAGAATACAGTCTCAACGATTATTATCTTGTTCCAACGATTACTCGCATAATTTCTGTGACCGAAAAATACGGGACGATTCATTGGACGGTTGAAACCGACAGGGGTATAAAAGAGTTCGATATTCGAAATCGTAACCACGATATCAGAGTATACCCCGACGGTAGGGTAAGGGTGCGTGATTCGGATGATAACCGATATGTTATTTTGGATTACCGTAAGCTTGATAAACGTAGCAGAACTTTGTTAATCGCAGATATTTAAATTAATAAATAAAGGAACGAAAACCTGCAAAAATGCAAGTTTTCGTTCCTTTATTTGATTCTGTCTAAATCGACAATCTCTTTGCTATATTAGAAGTTGAACTTCTTGCGTGCGGTGTAAGAGGTGTGAAGGGTATGGTGAGCCTTCTCGCATCCGTAATCGCCCTTGAAGTAGTTATCGTAAACTTCCTTGATAATGGGGTTCTGGTGAGATTTTCTCATCTCCATTGCCTTATCCTGATCGTAGAGAGCCTTAGCTCTTACAGCTTTGAGATCAACAGTGTCGCGAACGTACTGAGGCTGGATGGGCTGACCGCCACCGTTTACACAGCCGCCGGGGCATCCCATGATTTCAACGAAGGTCCAATCTGCCTCGCCCTTTGCAATCTTGTCCATTACAATTTTTGCGTTAGCAGCACCGGAAGCAACAGCAACCTTGATCTCCATGCCGGCGATCTTGTAGGTAGCTTCCTTGATTCCCTCTGTTCCACGAACTTCCTCAAAGTCAAGCTTCTTGTTGTCCTTGCCGGTAAGAACGTCGTTAGCAGTTCTGAGAGCTGCTTCCATAACACCGCCGGTAGCACCGAAGATAACAGCTGCACCGGTATCGATTCCGAGAGGATTGTCAAACTCTTCGTCGGGAAGAGCAGTAAACTTAAGACCTGCGCGACCGATCATCTTTGCAAGCTCACGGGTGGTGAGAGCAACGTCTACGTCAACAATGCCTTCGCCTGCTGCGCACATATCATCTCTTCCTACCTCAAACTTCTTTGCGGTACAAGGCATAATGGAAACTACGAAGATATCCTTAGGATCGTAGCCCATCTTTTCTGCCCAATAAGTCTTGATAAGTGCACCGCCCATCTGCTGGGGGGACTTACAAGAGGAAAGGTGACCTATAAGCTCAGGATAGTAGAACTCACAGAACTTAACCCATCCGGGTGAGCAGGATGTAATCATAGGAAGGGTTCCGCCGTTCTTAACGCGGCCGAGAAGCTCGGTAGCCTCTTCAACTATGGTAAAGTCTGCTGCGGTGTTGGTGTCAAATACCTTTTCAAAGCCAAGTCTGCGAAGAGCAGCAACCATCTTGCCCTCAACGTTGGTTCCGATAGGCATATCGAAGCACTCACCGA